>NZ_JBXWLA010000009.1:0-216249 GCF_058191755.1 Serratia sp. CoH_122_TC_1 | reverse complement strand
GGTGCATCCAGGAGGATTCGAACCTCCGACCGCTCGGTTCGTAGCCGAGTACTCTATCCAGCTGAGCTATGGATGCAAATGGCGGTGAGGCGGGGATTCGAACCCCGGATGCAGCTTTTGACCGCATACTCCCTTAGCAGGGGAGCGCCTTCAGCCTCTCGGCCACCTCACCATACGCTTCTTTCGAATTGTGCCTAACTTGCTTTAGAGAAGCTCATCGGCACTGCGTGGCGCACATATTACTTTCTCCGACTTTTAAGTCAAACAATTTTTCCCAACTCACGTGCGTTTGCACAATTCACGCTCAACATGGGCGATTTCACGGCAAAAAGAGTGTTTTATCAACAAGCCGCTACAGTGAAATAGCAAACAAAGTGAAGGAGAGCGCAGGAAGATTTTGCAGAAGAAGGCAGGGAATGGTTTGTGATGGGTATAAAAAAGCGCAGTAGCGTCTCGCTGAGCAACGAGACGCTGCTTCGAAATCAGTAAGTCGTCTGTTGAGACTTCTCTGCCTGAATGCGCTGATAGATTTCTTCGCGGTGAACTGACACCTCTTTAGGGGCATTCACACCAATACGAACCTGGTTGCCCTTGACCCCTAACACTGTGACCGTGACCTCATCGCCAATCATGAGGGTTTCACCAACTCGACGAGTCAGAATTAACATTCTTTGCTCCTTGAAAGATTAAAAGAGTCGGGTCTCTCAGTTTCCCCGTCATTATCCATCATATGCTGTGAAAACGTAAGTCATGTTACCCACAATAAATGTAAGCAGACTTGGTCTCACCTCAGATAATGATAAGTTTAGCCGACCTGAAAAACTTTGTTCCCGGAATTGTAACCAAATTGTGTTAGCACAGTATAAAAACGCCATAATCAGTAATGAGTTATGGCGTTTGTAAGTGCTATTTATTTATATTCACAGTTTCGAGGCCACCCAGGCCTCTACGCTGTCTAATGCCGCTGGCAGGGCACTGACATCTGTTCCCCCGGCCTGCGCCATATCAGGGCGTCCGCCCCCTTTACCGCCAACCTGCTGTGCTACGTTACCGATCAGCTCGCCGGCTTTCACTCGGTCGGTCAGATCTTTGGTCACGCCAGCAATCAAGCTCACCTTATCATCAGCCGTAGTGGCCAGCACGATAATCGCAGAACCCAATTGATTTTTAAGATCATCAACCATGGTGCGCAGCATTTTGGCCTCAACGTTATCAAGCTGGCTGACCAACAGGCGTACGCCGTTAACCATTTTCGCCTTGCTGGACAACGATGCGCTCTCCTGAGCCGCCTGCTGGTCCTTCAACTGCTGTAGCTCTTTCTCCAACGCGCGGGTGCGATCGAGCACCATACGCACTTTGTCCGTCAGGTTGTTACTGTCACCTTTCACCAGATGCGCAACGTCCTGTAACAGATCGCTTTGCTGATGCAGAGTGGCAATCGCACCTTCACCGGTTACCGCTTCAATACGACGGATACCCGCAGCAGTCCCTGACTCACTGAGGATCCGGAACAAACCGATATCGCCAGTACGGCTGGCATGAGTACCGCCACACAGTTCAGTCGAGAAGTCACCCATGGTCAGTACACGCACGCTGTCGTCGTACTTCTCACCGAACAGCGCCATTGCGCCCTTCTCTTTGGCATCTTCCAGCGCCATTACTTCAGTTTGCACCGGCAGGTTACGGCGCACTTGCTGGTTAACCAAGTCTTCCACCGCACGAATTTGCTCTGGCTTCATCGCTTCGAAATGTGAGAAGTCGAAACGCAGGTATTTATCGTTAACCAACGAGCCTTTCTGCGCTACGTGCTCACCCAGCGTCTGGCGCAGTGCTGCATGCAGCAAGTGCGTCGCAGAGTGGTTCAGGCGAATGCGATTGCGGCGAACCTTGTCGATCTGCGCGTCAACGCGATCTTTCACTTTCAGAGACCCCTGAGACAGCTTGCCCTGATGGCCGATGGCCTGGCCGTATTTCTGAGTGTCGCTTACCTCAAAATCAGCACCCGCAGCTTTCAGCACGCCTTTGTCGCCAACCTGACCACCGGACTCACCGTAGAACGGGGTCTCATCCAGCACCACTACGGCCTCTTCACCGGCGTGGATCTCATCCACTGGCTGGCCATCGCGGAACAACGCGGTCACCGTTGATTGCTGTTGTTCGTGGTCATAGCCGCTGAATTGGCTGGCACCATCAACACGGATCATGCTGTTGTAGTCAGCACCGAAGCCGCTGGATTCACGCGCACGACGGCGTTGTGCTTCCATTGCCTGTTCGAAACCAGCTTCATCCACTTTCAGGCCACGTTCACGGCACACGTCTGCAGTCAGATCGATCGGGAAACCATAGGTGTCGTACAAACGGAATGCAGTTTCGCCATCCAGAGTATCGCCTTCCAGCTTGGCCAGCGCCTCGTCCAGCAGGATCAAACCACGCTCCAGAGTGCGCGCAAACTGATCTTCTTCGGTTTTCAGCACTTGCTCAACCAGTGACTGCTGGCGCTTCAATTCGTCGGCTGCCGGCCCCATTACGTCGATCAATGGCGCAACCAGCTTGTAGAAGAAGCTGTCTTTCGCGCCCAGCATGTTGCCATGGCGAACAGCACGACGAATGATGCGGCGCAGCACATAACCACGGCCTTCGTTCGATGGCGTCACACCGTCGGAAACCAGGAAGGCACAAGAACGGATATGGTCGGCAATAACGCGCAGAGATTTGTTATTCAAATCTGTCGCACCCGTCACCTTGGCCACTGCGGCAATCAACTTGCTGAACAGGTCAATTTCATAGTTGGAGTTAACATGCTGCAATACTGCGGCAATACGCTCCAGGCCCATACCGGTATCTACCGACGGCTTTGGCAGTGGCAACATGGTACCGTCTGATTGACGGTTGAACTGCATGAACACAAGGTTCCAGATCTCAATATAGCGATCGCCGTCTTCTTCCGGGCTACCCGGAGGACCACCCCAGATGTGATCACCGTGATCGTAGAAAATCTCGGTGCATGGGCCGCATGGACCGGTATCGCCCATCTGCCAGAAGTTATCGGAGGCAAAAGCCCCGCCTTTATTATCGCCAATGCGGATAATGCGTTCTGCCGGTACACCAATCTGTTTCTGCCAGATGTCGAAGGCTTCGTCATCGGTTTCATAGACGGTCACCCACAGCCTTTCTTTCGGCAGGTTAAACCAGTTTTCACCGGTCAGCAGTTCCCATGCGTAGCTAATGGCATCGTGTTTGAAATAGTCGCCGAAGCTGAAGTTACCCAACATTTCAAAGAAGGTATGGTGACGTGCGGTATAGCCGACGTTCTCCAGATCGTTATGCTTACCGCCCGCACGCACGCAACGCTGTGAGGTCGTCGCTCGGGAATAGGCGCGCTTGTCCAGCCCCAGGAAAACATCTTTAAATTGGTTCATGCCGGCATTGGTAAACAGCAATGTCGGATCATTGTCAGGCACCAGGGAGCTGCTTGCTACAACCTGATGGCCCTTACTATGAAAGAAATCGAGAAACGCTTGACGGATCTCAGCGGTGCTCTTGCTCATAATTTTCCCGGAAAGGCTAGAATAACGACACGTGAGCAAGATACGTGACATCCTGACGATGACATCTAGCTCACGAACAAAAAGTGGGGATAAGATAAATTTTCTTCAAGGGGAAGTAAAACCCCGTGTGCGTTCATTGCGCAAAATCACGGTAAATTGACTGAATTTCTTCCTGGAAGAAGCCACGATAGAGCAGATAACGCTGCACTTTGGCTTTCTCTTTCCAGTCCGTTGGTAGCTCGTCGCCAAATTTACGCTGCGCCACCTGTTTGGCTTGCTCACACCAGTCAATATCGCACTCTGCCAGCGCGGCCTGCGTTAGCTCTTTATCCACGCCTTTTTGCATCAGTTCAGAACGGATTCGCTGCGCGCCATAGCCTTTACGGCTGCGGCTACCAATGTAGCTGATGGCAAAACGTTGATCGTCTAGCCAATTATGCTGATAGCAATAAGCGATGACCTGTTCAATAACGGCAGGATCAATGGGTTCTTCAGGAACAGGAACAGGGGCAGAGGATGCGGGGGTTTTGGTACCGAATTTGGCTTTCGCCATAAATGGCTGCGCCGCAAGCTTGCGGCGCAGTTCAGCTTCACTATGATCGCGTTGCGACAGCAGGCGCATGGCGCGGCTTAGCAAGTCATTCATTATTCAAGCCTGATTAAATTGATGTTCGTGCTGCCTTACACAACGGCACTCACGAACATCAGCAGCGATTAAAACTCTTCGCTGGTTTCAGCTTCATCGTCGAAGCCTTCATTAGTTGCAGAAACCAGTTCACCGCTGCTGTGCAGCAGCAGGTCACGCAGTTTTTTATCCAACTCAGCGGCAACTGCAGGGTTTTCTTTCAAGAAATTACAGGCGTTTGCCTTACCTTGGCCAATCTTATCGCCGTTGTAGCTATACCAAGCGCCCGCTTTCTCGATCATCTTGTGCTTAACGCCCAGATCGACCAGCTCACCACGGCTGTTGATGCCTTCACCGTACAGGATTTGGAACTCAGCCTGCTTGAACGGAGCTGCGATTTTGTTTTTTACCACTTTAACGCGGGTTTCACTGCCGATGACTTCGTCGCCTTCTTTCACCGCGCCGATACGGCGGATATCCAGACGGACAGAAGCGTAGAACTTCAATGCGTTACCGCCGGTGGTGGTTTCTGGGTTACCGAACATCACACCGATTTTCATACGGATCTGGTTGATGAAAATCAGCAGCGTATTGGCGTTTTTCAGGTTACCGGCCAGCTTACGCATGGCCTGGCTCATCATACGTGCTGCCAGACCCATATGTGAGTCGCCGATTTCGCCTTCAATTTCTGCTTTTGGCGTCAGCGCAGCTACGGAGTCAACGATGATCACATCAACCGCGCCAGAGCGGGTTAATGCGTCACAGATTTCCAAGGCTTGCTCACCCGTATCCGGCTGAGAACACAGCAGGTTGTCGATATCAACGCCCAGCTTTTTCGC
Source organism: Serratia sp. CoH_122_TC_1 (assembly GCF_058191755.1). Lineage (NCBI taxonomy): Bacteria > Pseudomonadati > Pseudomonadota > Gammaproteobacteria > Enterobacterales > Yersiniaceae > Serratia > Serratia sp. CoH_122_TC_1. Next base: position 211,237 of record NZ_JBXWLA010000009.1, on the reverse strand, counting down.
ATAAACCGGATCCAGCGCATGCTCGGCATCGATGAACGCACAGGTTTTGCCTTCGCGCTGCGCCGCAGCAATAACCTGCAGGGTCAGCGTCGTTTTACCGGAAGACTCCGGACCGTAAATTTCAACGATACGACCCATTGGCAGGCCGCCCGCACCCAATGCGATATCAAGTGACAGTGAGCCGGTGGAGATCGTTTCTACGTCCATAGAACGGTCTTCACCCAGACGCATGATGGAGCCTTTGCCGAACTGTTTCTCAATCTGGCCCAGTGCCGCAGCTAGCGCCTTTTGCTTGTTCTCATCAATAGCCATTTTTGCTCCTTCGTTACGCAATGTCGGTGTTACCCCACACTGCCACTGAATGTATGTTGTGCAGGAAATGTCACTAATTATACTGTATGGTCATACAGTATCAAGCCTAATTTTACAAAAATTCATCAAGGGCGGTTTGCAGCGCGAAAATCGTCGCCTGAAGCCGCACTGCATCACGATCGCCGGCAAAATGCATCTTACGCGCCAACACCCGCCCAGAGCGTTCAGCGAAGCCAAACCAGACAGTACCCACCGGTTTTTCCGCACTGCCGCCATCCGGTCCGGCAATACCACTGACCGACAGTGCCACGTTGGCCCGTGCCGCATGCAATGCTCCCTGCGCCATTTCACGCACCACTTCTTCGCTCACTGCACCGTGCGCCGCCAATGTGTCTTCAGCCACGCCCAGCAGCTCATGTTTCGCGGTATTGCTGTAGGTGACAAAACCACGATCGAAATAGGCGGAACTGCCGGCAATATCAGTGATTGCTTTGGCGATACCGCCGCCAGTACAAGATTCCGCGCAGGTGATCCACTGACCATTGGCCTTCAGTTTTTCCCCTACCACCATGCTGAGTTTACGCAGTTGGTTTTCACTCATGACCTCTCCTTAGCGAATCAAGGTATATGCGCCCGATAGTAGCATTTATCAACCTTGCCTGAGGGGGGTGATGACAGAAATGCGCGGCACTTCGCAAGGGGTGCGGTGTTAAGCCGCGGGCCAAACTGCTAGTATCGAAGGTAAGGCCCGAGTTAACGGGCAGTGTTTTGCATGAGGGATATCACCGGATTGCCTATGCCACCAGCATAGCCAGCTCCAGGGCAAATCAGAATAAAAGATTAGGATGATAGAGTGAAAAAAACGTTAGGTGTTTTCTTTCCGTTGTATACCACCACCCTACTCATGCTATTGGGTTCAGGGCTACTCACGACGTACATATCCTTGCGTTTAACCTCTATCCACGTAACCGGTGCGTTGATCGGTGCGCTTATCGCCGCCAACTATATCGGCTTGGTGATCGGCGGCAAAGTCGGTCATTTTCTGATTGCTCGCGTCGGGCATATCCGCGCCTACGTCTCCTGTGCCGGTATAATCACGGCCGCAGTGCTGGGGCACGGACTGACGGAATACATCCCCGTGTGGGTCGTACTGCGGTTGATTATCGGCTTGTGCATGATGTGTCAATTCATGGTGCTGGAAAGCTGGCTGAACGATCAGGCGGAATCCAACCAACGCGGCATGGTTTTCGGCTTCTATATGGCAGCCACCTATCTGGGCATGTCATTGGGTCAGGTGGTCTTAATGCTGCAGACCAATCTTGGCATCGCCACGTTGCTGGTTATCGCCCTGTGCTTTGCGCTGTGCTTGGTTCCTATCGCCCTGACAACCCGCACCAACGCCCGCCATATGTCACCCGCGCCGATGGAGCTGCGCTATTTTATCGGTGCTATACCCAAAGTACTGGCGACCACATTGGTGATCGGTATGGTGGTCGGTTCTTTCTATGGGCTTGCGCCGGTGTACGCGAGTATGCAAACGCTGACCACTCAGCAGACTGGCTTGTTTATGGCGATAGCCATCTTTGCCGGGCTGGTGGCCCAGTTCCCGCTCAGTTGGCTGTCGGACCGCTACAACCGCACACTGTTGATGCGTATCAACGCTATTTTATTGATCGTCGCATCACTGCCGCTGGCACTGGTGCCGCACATTGACTTCCCGGTGTTGCTGGTGTTGGGCTTTATCGTCAGCATGTTGCAGTTCACGCTGTACCCACTGGTGGTCGCTCTGGCGAACGATTTGATCGAACCGGAACGGCGCGTTTCTCTGGCGGCCTGTTTACTGATGGCCTTCGGGGTCGGTGCCAGTATCGGCCCTTTGGCTGTCGGTGCGCTGATTGAGCCATTGGGTGGCAATATTCTGTATGCCTTCTTCGCGCTTTGCGGTGTGTTGCTGGTCGCCTTCAGCCGGACGGTAAAACAGGACGAATCGCAGTTCGTGCAGGATGCACCATTACCCCATATTCCCCTGCCGGACAGCCTGACCAGTTCCCCGTTGTCCCCAGCGCTGAACCCAACGTTTGATGAGCAGATCATCCATGACACTATGCCACCACCGGAAGCGGCCCCTGATCCGATAGAACGACAGGACACGGACGCATCAGGGGAAGAGGAATCTGAAACGCCTATCCCCCAAGGGGCCGATCCCGATGAGGATACCGGGCTGAAAAAAGCGCATTCGATGCTGTAAGTTATTACAGATCCAGGAAAGAGCCCAAACGATAGCCACGCTCCGCTATCGCGTTTTTAATGCCTGGCGATGTCAACACCTCCACTTCGGCAAGCCGCGGGTAGCAATACTTGCTCGCCAAAATGGTTTTATCCAGAAACGCCGGATGGCACATCATCTCTACCGATCTCGCACCGCGCTGGTCAGTACGTTCAAGCACCTGCAAAAACAGCGCCTCGGATATCCCTTCACCATAAAAACCAGCATCAAACCACTCGGTGCTGTGATCGTAGTGCAACGGAATATCTTGTCGTTCCACGTCCTGGCGTCCTATGCGCAATGGGATGGATTTGGATTGGGCAAATGCCTCCACCAGCGGGTAAATCTGCGGCAGCATATGCACATGATGGTGGCTATCAATGTGGGTTGGCGCACGACCAAACACGGCAATAAATTTGTCGTATTGGCTCACCAACTCATCATGGATTTCATTCAGATCAAGCCGTGCAGTTTCGGCCCTTTCCCATAGCCACTTGCCCAGTTCCCCACGTTCATTCACCAACGACGGCATGGCGGTCAGCGGATGCCCATGGGTCAAGACAAAGTGCAGACCAATCTGTAACCCAGGATAAAGCTGACTGAGCCTGGCGGCATGCTGTATATCCGTGCTATTGACCATCGCAGTAGTTGAAGAGACAACGCCATAGTGAAACGCCTCAATAACGCCATAATTCTGGCCCTTGCTCAGACCAAAATCGTCGGCATTCACTATCAGTAACTTTTCCATTTTGGCATCCATTTAACAAATTTTTGGCAAGGGAATACCGTCCGTCAGGTACGGCAGTTCCCCTTCGCTTAAGCAAAGAAATTTATTTTGTCAGGCTATTGCCGGCCTGAAAGTATTCGGAATATCAGCGTTAATGCTTATCGGGAGCGGCCCTAAATCGGGCCGTAGAACTTTTTTCGGTAATTACCTGGCGTCACTTCCGTGAGTCTTTTAAAGTTTTTAATAAATAAGCTCACGTCGCCATAACCAGAATCAAAGGCAATATCCGAAACCGAATAGTTGGTGACCTCAAGCTGCGTTTTGGCAAAGTTGATGCGGATTTCATTGATCACCTGCATTGGCGTTTTATGGTAATAACGCCGCATTGCCCGAGTCAGGTATTCCTGCGTTTTCCCCGATAATTCAACCATATTGAGCAAGGCTTTTTCACCGAACATCGCTTTATCATGCATGCCTGCCAACGTATTCTTCAGCCACTGCGGGATATCACCCCCCTCGCCGCTATCTTCTTTATAGTGGCGAATACGGCTGATGATATAAAAGGTCAGTGTTTCCAGAAACTCAGCAAAATCATCCTCGCGAAACTGCGGTGACCCCACCACCGACTCAATATACGCAAGGAATTCATTCTTCAGGCTATACGCCTGAGAAGCGACGAAACAACGTGGCAACTGTTGCAGATAGTTCTCTTCAAAGAAAACCTTGCCGATAGCCACGTTGAAGATTTTTGCGGCGCCAAACTCATAAAAACTTTGATGATGCGAACCAATAGGGATAAAAACAAAGTCCCCTCGCTCCAGCAGCACTCGTTTGCCGTTAATCTCCTGGTAGCATTTACCGCTCAGGACGATAGTGAACTCGTAGTAGTCATGCTGATGTAGCCCGGTAGCGCTTTCCACTTTGTTATAGATAAACAAATGGAAGTCTTTGCAGTTAAAGAAATCCTGCTCCCGAATCAGCTTAACGTCGTTCGCATTTAGCGAAACCAGGTTCTCAGACACCGCGTGCGCCCTCATTAGTCAAAGCCATTTTGCCTGGCTGTCTCGGCAAACCAATAACCGCTTTTCTTAATCGTGCGTTGTTGGCTTTCTCGCTCCAGCCGCACTAACCCGTAGCGATTCTTGTAGGCATTCAGCCAGGACCAGCAGTCAATAAAGGTCCATAAATGGTAGCCTTTGCAGTTGGAACCGTCTGACAATGCCTGATGCAGCCATTTCAAATGGTCGCGAATGAAATCGATTCTGTAATCATCTTCCACCCGGCCGTTGGCGCCGATAAAAGCCTCTTCCCCCTCAACGCCCATACCGTTTTCTGAAATATAGCAGGGAATATTGCCGTAGTTTTCCTTCAGATCCATCAGGATGTCATACAGGCCTTTCTCATAGATCTCCCAGCCACGGTGCGGGTTAATCTTGCGTCCCGGCATCTCGTAGTAGCTGAACACATCCTCCGGCATGGTCACTGGGTCTTCCGCCCGGTAGCCTTCCTTCGATTTGACTCTACGCGGTTGGTAGTAATTGACACCCAGAATATCCACGACCCCGTCGGCAATCAGCTGCGCGTCTTCCGGCATCGTCTGCGGCAACAGATCATGGGTGCGCAGTAAATTCACCAGGTCGTCCGGATAGCGCCCCTTGGTTACCGGGTCGAGGAAACTCTTATTCAGCAGCAGATCCGCATAGTGCGCCGCCACGCGATCTTCTTCACTGTTCGAGCGAGGATAAGTCGGGCTCAGGTTCAAAATAATGCCTATTGTGCCTGCATTACCCAACACCCTGAACTCACTCACCGCTTTGGCATGAGCCAAAATGCTGTGATACGCCACCGCGATCGCTCTTTTGAAATCGACCACACAAGGATAATGCAGGTCGTTCAGATACCCAGCTTCCACCGGTACAATCGGCTCATTAAAGGTGAACCAATGGGTGACTCTATCGCCAAACAAGCTGAAGCAGATTCTGGCGTAACGGGCATAAGCCTCAACAACGGCCCGATTTTCCCAGCCCCCTTGCTGCTGCATACACATTGGCATATCGAAGTGGTAGAGATTGATAAATGGCGTGATGCCTTGGGCTAGCAGGCTGTCGATCATCGCATTATAAAAAGCCACCGCTTTTGGGTTCACTTCACCATCCCCCTGCGGGATCAATCGAGACCAGGAGATGGAGGTTCGGAAAGTATTATGTCCGAGAGTCTTTAACAACTGGATGTCTTGTTGGAAATTGTCATAAAACGTGGAGGTTTCGGACGGGCCAACCTGATGATGAAAACGCTCAGGTGCAATCTCATACCAGTAATCGAAGATATTTTGGCTTTTGCCATCCCGTGCAGATGCCCCTTCCGACTGTGGTGCAGAGGTGGCACTGCCCCACCAGAAATCGTCAGCAAATTGATAGTTCATCCAAAGGCCCTCTAAAACTGGGGCAGAAAAGTCTGCCCCAGACTGCAGTTAGAATTTCAACGCCTTGGCGATGTCTTCTTCGCTTTCCGTCGCTTGATCGATCTGGCTCTGTGCTTTGTTGGAGATCATGACGAACGGCAGGTAAATCAGGGTCGCTACGCCCAGGTTGAAGAAACTCAACAGCATGGCGACAATACTGCCGTTGGTGTTGAAGAATGCCCCCAAACCCACCGGCATGGTCCAGGGTGCAATATTGGTGATTGGCGGAATCAACCCGGTGTAATAAGCCACCGTGGTGATAATCGTCAATACCGGCTGAACCAGGATAAACGGAATAAACATCACTGGGTTCATGATGACTGGCAGGCCGAACAGAATGGGTTCGTTGATCTGGAAGATGCCTGATGGCGTTGCCAGCTTAGCGACCTGGCGATAATCCTCGCGGCGTGAAGCAATAAAGATAGCGATAATCAGGCCCAGCGTTGAACCTGTCCCGCCCAGGTAGATGTAGGAGTCAACGAATGGCTTCGCCCACATGTGGAACTCTTTACCCGCAGCCACCGCAGCTTCAACAGAACCGTACTTGTTGTAAAGTTCGACGTTCTCCAATGCGAATGGCGTCATGATACCGCTGTCCAACGCAGCCAATGCCATCGAACCATGCACCCCGAAGAACCACAGCAGTGAGGAGAACATCACATATACCCATCCCACCACGCTGCCCATTTTCGCCAACGGCGCAGAGATGCTGTCCATGATAATTTGGTGGAAGTTGGTTCCCCACAGCGTAAGGCAGTAAGCCAGCACGCCCATGATGGACAAAATGAGGAAGCCCGGGATCAGTGCAGAGAACGAGCGCGACACTGAAGAAGGTACACTGTCTGGCAGGCTGATCACCCAGTTGCGGCGAACCACAAAGGTAAACATCTCGGCCACGACCAGGCCGATCACCATACCGGAAATGATGTTAGCCCCCCCTAGCCAGTTAGCGCCAACGGCATAGGCCTCTCCGACACTGAACGGGGTAACAGTCATAAAGGCAGCCACCGCCAGCAACGCTGCCGCTAATGGGTCGACCTTACGCTCTTCAGCCAAAGCCATACTGATAAAAAATGGCGTCATCAGGGACATAATGCCCAAGGTGCCGTTATAAACGCTGCCTCCGATGGCCTTCAAGCCATTGAGCGTTTCAATGGTGGACGGATCCAGCCGCACCCCCAATGAAAAGAAGAATGATCCTTCACCGAAACTGAGAAACACGTTGTTGATCAGAACGAACATCGCCCCAGTCAACGTCAGTGGCATTAAACGAATGAACCCGTTTTTGATGGCATTAACATGGGGCTGTTTACCAATTTTCACAGCAAAAGGCAGTATGACCTTTTCCAACGAGGCAATTAACGTATTCACGGCAGACCCCTTTATTGGTTAGCTTTTTTGATGGTGGCGACCGCAGCCTTCAACACCCCAAGGCCATCGAGCTTGCCGTATAAACCGGAGTCGATCACTTCGACGGGCTTATTGGGTAACTGTTTTTGCACTTCGGCGAGCGTGTAGGCAATCTGTGGCCCCAGCAGGATCAAATCTGCTTCAGCGCCCTTTTCTGCCGCCAGCGCCTCAGGATAAGCGGCAATGATCACCGGCACTTCGTACTTCTCGGCTTGCGCTTTCATTTTTGAAACCAGCAGGGAAGTCGACATACCAGCAGAACAAAACAGATAGATTTTTTTCTTTTCCATACCAAGTCCCTCAAGATAATCAAAAAAGCCCCGTGTCATTTGTTTGCCAGATGCAATAGTTATTGCCTCACGCACATTCCTTATGAAAACTTCCGTTACGTTGCCCTGGTTGCAGACAGTATACGGAGGCATTGAAGTGGACCGGTAAGCCACCAGCACAAAGAACCGTCTCTGCTTGACCTACCAGATTGACCCTCTTCACATTTCATATAAAAAAATAGTGTGACCTGACTCACAAACAACCTTTAATTACTGAATTTATTCGCCATAAAAGAACAAATAACAATTATAAACAATACGTTATAAACATGCAGAATGTTTATGGATAATTCCATGCGCAGGGTCATTCATCGGTTGATTGGTGAACAGAAATAGTTCGCCCTTGATTAGCGCGCATCATCAAGATAAGACGAGACAAGCGGTGGCAAAGAGTCGGTGTTTTTGAGGGAAAGGCATTCGACGGACCAGCCACAGGCAGAGCAAGATTACGCTTCGGGACTGATCGTCTGGCTGGGATAACGCACTACGTTAATTACCGTAGTCAATGCGACGGGGTGGTTTCTGCGGTTCGGATAGTAAAGATAAAAACCTGGGAAGGGTGCGCACCAATCGGCCATCACCCGCTCCAGCCGCCCTGCTGCCAGATGTTCCTTTACTTCTTCCTCGATGGCGAACGCTATACCTGCATGCGCTAATGCGGCTTGCAACATCAGTCTTGCATCATCAAATATCAGCGGGCTATTCACCGAGACGGAAAGTATCTGGTCGCCTTTTTTAAACGTCCATTTATAGAGCTCTCCCGAAGCAATCTTTCGCCATCCAATACAGCGATGATTCAACAGGTCTTCGGGGTGGTTTGGCTTTCCATTCTGTTGGAAGTATTCAGGCGTTGCCACAATAGCCATACGTAAATCAGGCGTGACCCGCACAGCTCGCATATCGTTGTGTAGATCCTCGCCAAGCCGGATGCCGGCATCAAAACCTTGTTCGACAATATTGGCAAATCCCTCTTCCGCCACAATTTCCAGCGTAATACCGGGGTAATCGCGGGCCAAGAGCCCCAAATGCGGCACCAGCGCAAGTTGGATAGCCGTTCGGGACGCATTGATACGAACCACGCCCTGTGGCCGATCGCGAAAGGTATTCAAGCTCTCCAGCGCCGTATCGATATCGGCAAATAGCGGGGCCAACGTCGTCAGCAAATGCTCGCCCGCCTCAGTCGTTGATACGTTGCGGGTGGTACGATTCAACAAGCGAATGCCAAGCTGCGCCTCCAAATCGCGCATGGTATGACTGAGCGTCGGCGGTGTAACCCCAAGCCTGGCAGCGGCTCGCCTGAAACTGCGCTCTTTGGCGATGGCCACAAAGGCCGCCAGCCCTGACAAGTCGGTTTTTTTCATTTGATTGATATAAATAATTTAACAGTGAGATGAATTTTTAACGGATAGTTATCCATTTCGTAACAACATAGCATGATTAGGTGTTTAATCACTGGGTATTAATGCTATGACTCAATACGCTGATTCTGTACATACCACCCCGCACAAACGCCTGGAAGGCAAAGTTGTCTTGGTCACCGGAGGGGGGACGGGTATTGGACGCGCCGCGGTACTGGCCTATGCACGAGAAGGCGCAAAAGTGGCTTTGGCTGGGCGTCGTTCCGCAGAGATAGATGCCACTGCTCATGAGGTTATGCTCGCTGGCGGAGAGGCGCTGGCCGTCATGGCGGACGTTTCGCAAGAAGAGGATGTCCGCCGCCTGCTCACCACGGTGACCTCTCACTACGGGCGGCTTGACATCGCTTTCAACAACGCCGGCATTCTCGGCAATTTTGTCCCTATCCATCAGCAAACTAGCGCAGATTTCGATGCGGTGATTGCCACCAATCTCAGGGGCGTCTGGTTATCGATTAAGTACGAGGTTGAGGCTTTTCTGGCGCAAAACTCAGGCGGTGTGATCGTCAATACCTCGTCCTGGCTTGCCAAAGGCGCGCTGGCTGGCTCATCAAGTTACTCTGCCAGCAAGGGAGCACTCGATGCGCTGATCCGTGCGGTAGCACTCGAATATGGCAATCACGCTATCCGGATCAACAACATCAATCCCGGCATCATCGACACACCGATGGCCCATAGCAGCCTATCTGATCCATCCGCTTTCACCCCGTTCATCTCGCATACGCCTGCCCAACGATTGGGCCAGTCTGAAGACATCGGCGATGTCGCCGTCTGGCTCTCGACGGATGACGCCCGCTTTGTCACTGGGCAAAGCATTTTGGTCGACGGCGGTTACACCATCGCAGGAATGCGATGAAAACCACCACTATCGACAGCCCCTGGAGGTAAGACGATGAACTACGTTCGCCTTGGTCATAGCGGCCTGAAAGTTTCCAGACTTTGTCTGGGGTGTATGACCTATGGGGAACCGACCTGGCGCCCTTGGGTATTGCAGGAGGAGCAAGCTCGCCCTTTCATCCGGGATGCACTGGAATCCGGTATTAACTTTTTCGACACTGCAAATATCTATTCCTCCGGCGAGAGCGAACGTATTCTCGGGCGCGCGCTGAAGGACTTTGCGCGCCGCGACGATATGGTGATCGCTACCAAGGCGTTCTTCCCGATGAGCGAACACCCCAACAACCGCGGGCTATCACGCAAACATATCATTCAAAGCGTTAATGCCTCGCTACAACGCTTGGGGACAGATTATATCGATCTGTTCGTGATACACCGTTTCGATGAGGAAACCCCGGTTGAGGAAACGGCTGAAACGCTCGATAACCTGGTGCGTGCCGGCAAGGTCCGTTATATCGGTGCGTCTTCAATGCACGCCTGGCGTTTTATGAAAATACTTGCGTTTCAACGTCATAATAATCTGGCCAGCTTTATTTCCATGCAAAGCCAATACAACCTGGTCACACGCGAGGATGAGGAGGATTTACTCCCGCTTTGTCTGGATGAAGGTGTCAGCCTGACCCCTTGGTCGCCGTTGGCAAGGGGCTTACTGGCCGGCGCGAGAAAAGCCGGGACGCTTCGGGCCGAAACTGACGAACAAGCTCCACGCTGGTACGGCGGCAGAAATGAAGTGGAGCACACCATTAAGGCAGTTGAAGCCATCGCGACTGCCCGCGGCGTACCAACGGCACAGGTCTCTCTTGCATGGGTGTTAGCCAAAGAGTCAGTTGCCGCCCCCATTGTAGGCCTGTCCAAGTCACACCATCTTCAAGATGCACTCAAAGCGCTCTCACTCACGCTGTCAGATGAGGAACTCGCAACACTTGAGGCTCCCATGAACAAACACGCTCGCCCCCAACGGTGGTAGTACTTCGCTCCACCCTTATCAAAATCAGGAGAGGCCAGATGTTATACGCAATAAGATATCGCACGGCGCTGGCCGCGCTAACAGCCCTACTATTCGCCATCGCAACGCCTGCGGCTTCCGCGGCCGTTTCTCCAAACGCCACCTGCACACCGACCAGCATGACTTTACCGCCAGGCGCGCTGTACCCTAATGGCATCGCCCGCGCTTCCGACGGAACCCTGTATGTTGGCTTAGTGACTAGCGGCCGTATCTTGCGAAAACGGCCGAACGAGAATTGGGAGACCTTTTTTTCCGGCGCCGAAACGGTTTTTGCCTCAACCACGCTGAGATTGGATGAGCAGCGTGGGTTGTTATGGGGAAACTCCCCGGACTTCCTCCCCACAGGACAAACTCGTGCCCATCGTGTTTTTGCCCTGAATGTCTCGGATGCGACGATTAACCGCAGTCTAACCTTACCGGAAGGAGGAATGGGTAATGACTTGGTTATCGCCAAAGATGGCACGGTTTATCTGACAGAAACCAAAGCAGGAAGCATCATGAGGCTTCGTCCTGGGGAGGCCAATTTTCAGATAATTTTCCGTGACAAACGCCTGGCTGGCCCCAGTGGCATCGGCGCTGCAGGTATTGTTCTGATAGATGACAAGGTGATGGCGATTGCCAATTTTGGCAGCGGGAAGCTCTACACCCTGAGCTATGGGGAGGAACAGCCGAGCCTGTCAGAAATCCTGCTACCAAGAACCATCGAAAACCCAGATGGAATGGGATTGGCACCAGACGGCTCTCTTATCGTACTCGAGAATGGGATTAACAGCGGTCAGGGTAGAATCCTGCGAATTTCCGATCCGAGTAGCACTGGCTTACACCGCATTGAAATCATCCGTGAAGGTATGGAGTCCCCGGTCAACCTGGACATCACCCCACAGGGCTGTGCCTTTGTCAGCGAGGCCCGCATTCGCCACCGTTTACTCGCCGGACACGAGGCCGAAGTCCCCGACAGCTTCCGCATTTACCAACTCCCCCTGCCTTTATCATCCGCCACTCACTGATACTCCCCTCGGGCTTGATGAATGATGGCAACCTCAAGCCCGCCTGTAGGCAATGTCCTTATTTCCCCATATTCTGATGACATTACAGCGAAAAATACGTTCTATCGATTGCACCGCTATTCTCTGGCTTAAAAACCAACTTTGCGCAAAGCTCCCCATTTTTACCTGTGACAGCCGATTGCCCGCTGGGCTAGTATAGCGGCAGTATTAAGGGCTTATTGATCCTTACCGCCGTCAACCACCAGCCCACGGCGTGGTTTTTTTGCAACGGCCTGAACCCTAATGATGGCACCCAATATCACAACCAACTTTAAATTCAATGGATTGGAAACAGTAATCTTATGAATAGCACCAATAAGCTCGATTCACACACGCCCATGATGCAGCAGTACCTGCGCCTCAAGGCCGAACACCCTGAAATCCTGTTGTTCTATCGCATGGGTGACTTTTACGAGCTGTTTTACGATGACGCCAAGCGCGCTTCTCAGCTGTTGGATATTTCGCTGACCAAACGCGGCGCCTCAGCAGGCGAACCTATCCCAATGGCTGGTGTACCGCACCATGCGGTAGAGAACTATCTGGCCAAACTGGTGCAGCTCGGTGAATCTGTCGCCCTGTGTGAGCAAATCGGCGATCCCGCCACGAGTAAAGGCCCGGTTGAGCGTAAAGTCGTGCGTATCGTCACCCCAGGCACCATCACCGACGAAGCGCTGTTACAAGAGCGTCAGGATAACCTGCTGGCCGCCATCTGGCAGGACGCACGCGGCTTTGGCTACGCCACGCTAGATATCAGCTCCGGCCGTTTCCGGGTTGCCGAACCGGCAGATATCGAAACCATGGCGGCAGAATTGCAGCGCACGAATCCCGCCGAATTGCTTTACCCTGAAACCTTTGAACAAATGTCGCTGATTGAACAGCGCCACGGCCTACGCCGCCGCCCATTGTGGGAATTTGAACCCGAAACCGCACGCCAGCAGCTTAACCTGCAGTTTGGCACCCGCGATCTCACCGGCTTCGGCGTTGAGCAAGCCCATCAGGCACTGCGAGCCGCCGGCTGTCTGTTGCAGTACGTTAAAGATACCCAACGCACCTCATTACCCCATATTCGTGGCATCACCATGGAACGCCAGCAGGACGGCATTATCATGGATGCCGCCACACGGCGTAACCTTGAACTCACCCAGAGCTTGTCCGGCGGCACTGAAAATACGCTTGCGGCAATCCTCGATTGCAGTGTGACCGCGATGGGCAGCCGTATGCTCAAACGCTGGTTGCATATGCCTACTCGCGATATCAAGGTGCTGAATAATCGCCAACAGGCGATTGGAGCCCTGCAGGATATCTATGCCGACCTTCAGCCTTCTCTGCGACAAGTTGGCGATCTGGAACGTATATTGGCTCGTCTGGCTCTGCGCAGCGCCCGCCCTCGTGACCTGGCACGGATGCGCCACGCTTTCCAGCAGTTGCCGGATATCCACGCACTGCTGAAGGGTGTGGATACCCCGCATGTACAGCACTTGCTATCACAAGTCGGTCAGTTTGATGAACTGCAGGATTTGCTGGAACGTGCCGTGGTTGAAGCCCCGCCGGTTCTGGTACGTGACGGTGGTGTTATCGCGCCCGGCTACAACAGCGAGCTGGACGAGTGGCGCGCCCTGGCCGATGGAGCCAGCGACTACCTCGATCGCCTTGAAATTCGCGAACGTGAAAAGCTGGGGTTGGATACGCTGAAGGTTGGCTTCAATGGCGTGCATGGCTATTACATCCAGGTTAGCCGCGGGCAAAGCCATCTGGTGCCAATCCACTACGTGCGCCGACAGACGTTGAAAAACGCCGAACGCTACATTATTCCCGAACTGAAAGAGTATGAAGACAAGGTTCTCACGTCGAAAGGGAAAGCACTGGCGATCGAAAAAGGGTTATACGAAGAGCTGTTCGATTTGCTGCTACCACATTTAGGTGAATTGCAGCAAAGCGCCGGGGCACTGGCCGAACTGGACGTACTGGCTAACCTGGCCGAACGTGCAGAAACACTGAATTACGCCTGCCCGACCATGAGCGAACAGCCGGGGGTTCGCATCACCGAAGGCCGCCACCCGGTGGTCGAACAGGTACTGAGCGAGCCCTTTATTTCCAACCCATTGTCTCTGTCACCTCAGCGTCGTATGTTGATCATCACTGGTCCGAATATGGGGGGTAAAAGCACCTATATGCGACAAACAGCGCTGATCGTGTTGATGGCACATATCGGCAGCTACGTGCCGGCGAGTAAGGCCGTGATCGGCCCGGTTGACCGCATCTTTACGCGCGTTGGTGCCGCGGATGACCTGGCCTCCGGCCGCTCTACCTTTATGGTGGAGATGACTGAAACAGCCAATATCCTGCATAACGCTACTGAAAACAGCCTGGTATTGATGGATGAAATTGGCCGCGGTACGTCAACCTACGACGGTTTATCCCTGGCTTGGGCCTGTGCCGAAAACCTGGCCAACCGCATTAAAGCCATGACGCTGTTCGCCACCCATTACTTTGAGCTGACGACCCTGCCGGAGAAAATGGAAGGCGTGGTTAACGTACACCTGGATGCGTTGGAACATGGCGACACTATCGCCTTTATGCACAGCGTACAGGACGGTGCAGCCAGCAAAAGTTATGGTTTGGCTGTGGCCGCACTGGCCGGTGTGCCACGTGAGGTAATCAAACGTGCACGGCAGAAGTTACGTGAGCTGGAAGCTATCTCAAGCCATACAGCCAGCGGCACCGTTGACGCGACCCAGATGACGCTGCTAAATGAGGAAAGCTCACCGGCAGTCGAAGCGCTCGAGGCGCTGGATCCGGATTCGCTGTCGCCACGCCAGGCGCTGGAGTGGATTTACCGCCTGAAAGGTATGGTCTAACCCGCGTATCATTTTGCGGGCATAAAAAAACGGTGAGCATTATGCTCACCGTTTTTATTTTAATGCGATTCACCTTCCAGCGTTACTCGCGGAACAGTGCCTCAATACTCAGGCCCTGCATCTGCAGAATTTCACGCAGGCGACGCAAACCTTCAACCTGGATCTGACGTACACGCTCACGAGTCAGGCCAATCTCACGACCTACATCTTCGAGCGTTGCCGCTTCGTAGCCCAACAGACCAAAACGACGAGCCAACACTTCACGCTGTTTAGCGTTCAGTTCGAACAGCCACTTAACGATGCTCTGCTTCATGTCATCGTCTTGTGTGGTGTCTTCCGGTCCGTTGTCTTTTTCGTCCGCCAAAATGTCCAGCAACGCTTTCTCTGAATCCCCGCCCAACGGCGTATCAACAGAAGTGATACGTTCGTTCAGACGCAGCATACGGCTGACATCATCGACCGGCTTGTCGAGTTGCTCTGCAATCTCTTCTGCGCTCGGTTCATGATCCAGTTTATGAGAAAGTTCGCGCGCGGTGCGCAGATAGACATTCAGTTCTTTGACAATGTGGATAGGCAAGCGGATGGTACGGGTTTGGTTCATGATCGCCCGTTCAATCGTCTGCCGGATCCACCAGGTTGCGTAAGTCGAGAAACGGAAACCACGTTCTGGGTCAAACTTTTCCACTGCGCGGATCAGACCGAGGTTACCCTCTTCAATCAGATCCAGCAGCGCCAGGCCGCGATTGCTGTAACGGCGGGCGATTTTCACCACCAACCGCAGGTTACTTTCAATCATTCGGCGGCGGGACGGCACGTCACCGCGCAGTGCACGCCGCGCAAAATAAACTTCTTCCTCTGCGGTCAGCAGCGGAGAATAGCCGATTTCGCCAAGATAGAGCTGCGTCGCATCCAATACGCGTTGGGTCACGCCTTGTGACAACAACTCTTCTTCCGCTAGATCACTCTCACTGGCCTCTTCTTCAACCAGTGCTTTTTCGTCGAATGATTCCGCTTCCGTTGCGTTCTCGTCGAAATCCGCATCATCATGTAACTCGTTAACTTTCAGCGTATTTTGGCTCATATGCTGCTCCTACCCGTGATACCGCGAGCAGAATACAGCGTATTCTGCCCAATCTATCGCTGCGGAAGATAACGCAGCGGGTTTACGGATTTCCCCTTGTAACGAATTTCAAAATGCAAACGTACTGAACTGGTTCCGGTGCTACCCATGGTGGCTATTTTTTGACCCGCCTTCACTTCTTGTTGTTCCCGGACCAGCATTGTGTCGTTGTGAGCGTAGGCGCTCAGGTAATCATCATTGTGTTTAATGATGATTAGATTACCGTAACCCCGTAAAGCGTTGCCTGCATACACTACACGACCATCGGCGGTAGCGAGAATCGGCTGCCCACGGGACCCGGCGATATCGACTCCTTTATTCCCACCTTCTGATGAGGAAAAGTTATCAATAATCTTACCGTCAGTAGGCCATCTCCAGGTACTTACTGGGGCACTATTGCTGACGGTGCTGCTCACTGGTGGAGCAACGACCGGTGCGGTAACAGGGGCTGTTGCGGTAGTTGCCGCCACTGCGCCTGCTGCAGGTAACATCTTACCTACATTCTGTTTACCCGAGTTATCAGAATACGCGTTAGTTGATTGAGAATCAACCGTTGCAGTTTGTATCTGAGTGCTCGATGGCGGCTTAGGAACACCGCCGCTGGTCGCGTCTGTTGCCGCCAACATGCCGCCGTTTCCGTTGGCAGAACCATTACCAAGCTGAATGTTTTGACCCACATTCAGGCTGTATGGTTCAGGAATATTATTGCGCTGAGCCAGGTCACGGTAGTCGTTACCGGTGATCCAGGCGATATAAAACAGCGTGTCTCCGCGCTTAACCGTATAGGTATTACCGCTGTAGCTCCCTTTGGGAATCGACGTGTAACTGCGGTTGTAAACAATATGGCCTTCAGAGCTCACCGGCACACCGGCATTGTTGGATGCGGCAGATCCGCCACCGTCCACACTACTGATAGGGGCCGATGTCGACGCGTTGTTTGTACAACCCGCCAACCACAAACTTACCATCGTACACACCGCAACCCGGCGTAATGTAATCATTGGGCTTCCCGTGCTCATGCTTCCCCCATGACAGCAATATCAGCGATATATCCAAAATACCCTTTACATCGTAGCTGAGCTTTTACCATTCTCTCAGTTTCTACCATGAAAGGTGCCCGCGGCCGATCCCTGAACGTCAGGAAATTTCATGCCCGAGCCTCAAAACAGCGCGCCAATGCTAACCACATTAGCGGTGCTGCACCATAAGACAACTACGCAGAAAGGCAATTGTATTGAAAATTAGTTTTATTGAAACGGTAAAACCTTAACCAGAGGTGATGAAAGTGCAACAGATTTCGTATCCTGTCGAAAATTCAGACAATCGCTAGGCTAACTCACCCTTAACCAAGGGTACAAAGCGCACGGCTTCGACGATATCGACGACAAACTCGCCCCCTTGCCGTTGAATGCGCTTGAGGATTTGAGACTGCTCACCCACTGGCAATACCAGAATGCCGCCGTCATCTAACTGCTCCATCAACGCGGGGGGGATTTCCGGCGGCGCGGCAGTGACAATAATGGCATCAAACGGACCACGAGATGCCCAGCCCTGCCAGCCATCACCGTGACGAGTTGAAACATTGTGAAGATCAAGTTGCTTCAGGCGGCGTTTGGCCTGCCATTGCAACCCTTTGATGCGTTCAACGGAGCAAACATGTTGCACCAGATGCGCCAAAATAGCGGTTTGATAGCCTGAGCCGGTACCGATCTCCAACACCCTTGACGTGGGTGTCAGGTTCAGGAGTTCGGTCATCCGTGCGACCATATAAGGCTGGGAGATCGTTTGGCCAGACCCGATGGGCAACGCAGTATTCTCATAGGCTTTGTGTTCAAGTGCTTCATCAACAAAACGTTCGCGCGGCACCGCCTCGATCGCCTGCAGCAACCGCTCGTCCCGGATCCCTTGTTGACGCAGCTGCGTCAGCAATGTTTGCATACGCTTGTTCACCATTCCCCGCCAACCCCTGCTTTGGTTAACCACGTTTTTACCACGTCTTGGGCCGTATAGGCGGTTAAATCCACCTGCAATGGTGTGATTGCCACGTAACCCTGCTCAACCGCAGCGAAGTCCGTGTCCGGCCCGGCATCAAACTTATCACCCGGTGGCCCAATCCAATAGAGGTTTTGCCCACGTGGATCCTGCTGGCAGAACACTTTGTCGGCAGGGTGTCGGCTACCGCAGCGTGTCACGCGAATTCCCTTGATCTGTTCCAAGGGTAAATCAGGCACGTTGATATTCAGAATTTTACCGGTACGTAACGGCTCACGCTGTAGCGCTCGCAGTATCCGGCAGGTAATCACTGCGGCAGTAGCATAATGCTGGTGGCCGTTCAGCGACACCGCCAGCGCCGGTAAACCCAAATGGCGTCCTTCCATGGCGGCGGCAACAGTACCGGAATAAATAACATCATCACCCAAATTAGGGCCGGCGTTGATACCAGAAACCACGATATCCGGCGCGGGTTGCATCAGAGCATTCACGCCCAGATACACGCAATCGGTCGGCGTCCCTTGCTGTACGGCAATATCCCCATTGGGCATCGTCAGGGTGCGCAATGGGGATTCCAGCGTCAACGCATTGGAAGAACCGCTGCGGTTACGATCGGGCGCTACAACTTGTACTTCGGCGAACTCACGCAGTGCCGCCGCCAGCACCTGAATGCCTGGGGCGGTCACGCCGTCGTCATTACTCAGCAATATCCGCATATGAGGTTATCTTCTTTTTATCTCTCAACCAGACCCCTTGCAACGCGGCCCAGCATGTAAATACTTGGTAGAAAGTGCCTAAAAGGAGGCGCTTAACCAGCAGATATTATGTTTACTCCCCCCGGCATGTCCAGTCACCAAGGGAAAAGACGTTTCTTTAATCACCGCCGCCAAGCATGGCCAAAGCCGGGAGACTCAAGACTACATAAACCGGCCCCCATTCAGGCAGTCTGCGTCAGGCGAAAAAAAACCTGCTTTCGCAGGTTTCTTATTACTCGCTAATGTCCGTATCACTGTTGTCCTGCCGCATAATTTCGCGCACCACGCTGGTAGCGAAACTGCCGGCCGGTAGCCAAAAACGCAGTTCAACGGTGGCATCGTCCCACCAGTCCCACTGCATATTTTTTGGCTGTAACAACAGCGCACGGCGTGCCGGATCAACGCGCTCGCGCGTTAATAGCGCCATCAGTTCAGGTTGTTCCAGCAGGCATTGCTGTTCAAAACTCAACGCCTCCCCGGCAGTGCCCGGTTCGCCGTCACCCGGCAGGGGAGCCGTAATCAGCAATTCACCGGCATCAAGCCGTTGCTGTAAAGTATCCAGTTCGTCCGCTTTGGCAACAAACCAGCTACCACGGCCGCTGAGCTGCAAGGCATCGCCTTCAAGCACAGTGTGTTGCTGCTGATTAGCCAAACGTCGACTTGCAATCAGGTTAAACAGTGCACTACGACTGGCGGACAGATAAAAGCTGCGTTTACTGCGTTCTTTTACCCGGATCTCATCCTTCGCCCAACGCCGTGCCATCACCAGGTTATTTCCGCCACGGCCAAAACGCTGGCTGCCAAAGTAGTTTGGGACGCCACCGGCCGCAATCGCCTGCAGGCGAGATTCAACATCCTGGCGATCGGAAATATGGCGCAACACTAACGTGAAGGCATTGCCTTTCAGCGTGCCGATGCGCATTTTGCGTAGATGGCGGGCACTGGCCAGAACTTCGCAGCCTTCCAGTGAGAACTGGGTGAAATCGGGGGTTTCTTTCCCCGGTAGATGCAGACAGAACCACTGCTCGGTCACGGCATGGCGATCTTTCAGACCGGCATAGCTGACAGAGCGGGCATGAATACCCGCAAAACGCGCCAGGTAATCTGCGACAAACTGAGTGTTACATCCATTTTTACGGATGTTCACCAACACATGTTCGCCTTCCCCGTCCGGCTCAAAGCCCAGGTCTTCCACCACCACGAAATCTTCCGGGTTGGCTTTCAGCACGCCAGTGCTCTGCGGCTGGCCGTGAAGCCAGGTCAAGTTAGCCATATCCATGCAGTTATTCCTTGATCAACAAGGCAACCGCTTCGCAGGCAATGCCCTCACCGCGTCCGGTAAAACCGAGCTGTTCGGTAGTGGTGGCCTTAACGTTGACATCGTCCATATGGCACTGCAGGTCTTCCGCCAGGAAAATACGCATTTGCGGGATATGCGGCGCCATTTTAGGTGCCTGGGCAATAATGGTAATGTCCAAATTCCCCAGACGATAGCCTTTCGCACGGATACGCTTCCAGGCTTCGCGCAGCAGCTCACGGCTGTCGGCACCTTTGAAAGCGGGGTCGGTATCCGGGAACAGTTTACCAATATCCCCCAGCGCCGCCGCACCCAACAAGGCATCGGTCGCTGCATGCAGCGCTACATCACCGTCGGAATGGGCCAGCAAACCTTTCTCATAAGGGATACGAACACCACCGATCACCAGCGGCCCTTCGCCACCAAATTTATGTACGTCAAAACCGTGACCGATACGCATGATGCGCTCCTTAATTGTCCAACTGAGTTAAATAAAATGCTGCCAGCGCCAAATCTTCTGGTCGCGTGACTTTAATGTTGTCCGAACGCCCGGTCACCAACAGCGGATGATAGCCGCAATGCTCTAGGGCTGAGGCTTCATCAGTGACTGTTGCACCTTCATCCAGCGCCCGCTGCAAACAGAGTTTAAGCAACGCCAATGGAAATAGCTGTGGTGTCAATGCATGCCACAGGTCCTGACGATCAACGGTATGTGAAATTGCGTTGCGACCCGCTTCGGCGCGCTTCATGGTATCACGCACCGGCGCAGCCAAAATCCCGCCCACATCGCTGTGCTCAGTAATCGCCAGCAGACGTTCAAGATCGTCTGCATGCAGACATGGCCGAGCCGCGTCGTGCACCAGAACCCATTTAGCGTCGCCGGCCAGTTGTAGCCCGGCCATTACCGAATCAGCGCGTTGTTGACCGCCGATGGTCACCCGCACACGGGGGTCTTTTGCTATGGGTAACTGGCGGAACTGCTGGTCATCTGAGCCGATCGCGACAATC
Source organism: Serratia sp. CoH_122_TC_1 (assembly GCF_058191755.1). NCBI lineage: Bacteria > Pseudomonadati > Pseudomonadota > Gammaproteobacteria > Enterobacterales > Yersiniaceae > Serratia > Serratia sp. CoH_122_TC_1. The sequence continues at coordinate 190,338 of NZ_JBXWLA010000009.1, read as the reverse complement.
ACCTGAGGAATACGCGGATGCCGCAACAATGCATGGATCGCGTGTTCGAGAATGGTTTGATGGCCGATCGTTAAATACTGCTTCGGGCAATCCGCCTGCATACGGCTGCCAATACCGGCAGCGGGCAGGACGGCAATCACCGATGGAAAGGTTCCTGCGGAGTGATTCATGCGTTACTTTTGTAGGTTATTTTGCGAGGAGGACGCCGCGTTGCGTCTGGATTGATCAGGAACCAAACGATAGAAAGTCTCACCGGGCTTAATCATGCTCAGTTCATTGCGCGCACGCTCTTCGATCGCTTCCTGACCGCCGTTCAAATCGTCGATTTCGGCGAACAGCTGATCGTTACGCGCTTTCAATTTTGCATTGCTGCCCTGTTGGAGCGCAACGTCATCATTGACCCGCACATAATCGTGAACACCATTTTTGCCCAGCCACAGTGAATACTGTAACCAACCGAGCAATGCCAGCAATAACAGCGTAAGTTTTCCCATCTCCGCCCCCTGAAAAACCGCCTAATCATCCCACAACTTTTCGTTGGACTCCACACTGGGAACGGCATTTCACCGCCAAATTCAGAGTAGGATGAGAATTTCCTCAGTTTATAACCTAAATTCGAGCCGAAAGCGGCAAAAAAAACCACTTTCGCCCATTCATAAACCTACCAGATAAAGCAGCACGCTCTCATTTAGCAATTTCCCCGTTATGCAGTAAGAAAAACTGGCTGCTTTCACATTTGACCAACGCTTCCTCCAAATACCAACGTAAATTGCATATTTAACACCATTAAAAAATTCATCATCAGGTAGGAGTTGTGTTTTTATTCATTAAAGATTATTTTTATGCATCAATAGTGCATAAATAAACTTCAAGCACGACATTTAATTACCGGGGATATCGATGTTAAAACACCTAGTTCTGATTGGCGCCTGTCTGGCCGCCACCCTGTCGGCGTCAGTCTTGGCGGCTGAACCGACTTATGTCGTCGGCTCCGGCGGCACCTATCGTCCCTTCGAGTTTGAAAACAGCAGCAAACAGCTGGAAGGTTTTGATATTGATATTATCAAGGCGGTGGCCAACGCAGAGGGCTTTCAAGTCAAGCTGGTAAATACGCCGTGGGAAGGCATCTTTGCCACGCTAAACTCCGGCGATCGTGACATCATTATTTCGGGTATCACCATTACCGACAAACGTAAGCAAATGGTCGACTTTTCCGCACCTTACTTCCCGGCCGAACAGGCTATTGTCGTACCCAAAGAGTCCACCGTGGATTCTATCGCTGCACTCAAAGCCTTGAAGGTCGGCGTTGTGAACTCCAGCACCGGCGACATTGTGGTGTCCGACACTCTGGGCAAGAACAGCACCGCCATTAAGCGTTTCGACAATACGCCGCTGATGTTACAGGAATTGTATGAAGACGGTATTGGCGCTGCGGTCGGCGACGTCGGGGTAGCCAAGTTCTACATCAAGACCCACCCGGATAAAGAATTCAAATTGGTGTCCGACGCCAAATTCGAACGCCAATATTTCGGTATCGCCGTCGCCAAAGGCAACGACGAACTGCGCGGTAAGATTAACGCCGGTTTGAAGAAGATCGTTGCTGACGGGACCTACGCCAAAATCTACCAGACCTGGTTTGACAGCAACGTCCCTACGCTGCCCGTCGAGTGAACCAACGGATGCCAACCTGCCGATCGGCAGGCGTAACGAGCTAGCCATAGCGGGTGCGGGCAGCGCACAGCCACCGGAGTGGACATGCAGTCCATGAGGATGGCGTTCACTGCCCAATCCCAATATGGCGACGCGCAGTAGCCTGAACTCGCTAAAAAAGGAACGAGAAAGTGAATTTCCGTTGGGAGATTATCCAAGAGTATGCCCCATTGTTTATGGAAGGCGCCTGGATGACCATCAAATGCACCATTATCTGCGTGATACTGGGTACCACCTGGGGTCTGATCCTCGGGCTAGGTCGTCTGGCGCAAGCGCCGCACGGCATCTGGAAACCTATCTTGCATTACGGCGTACAATGGCCCGTGCGCATTTACATCAGCGCCTTTCGCGGTACGCCACTGTTTGTGCAGATTATGGTGGTGCACTTCGCATTGGTGCCGTTGTTTATCAATCCCCGTGACGGCCTGCTGGTCACCAGCGGCCTGATGAGCAGCGACTTCGCCCGCGCACTGCGCTCAGATTACGGTGCGTTTCTTTCCTGCGTCGTGGCGATTACGCTCAATGCTGGCGCTTACGTCTCGGAAATCTTCCGTGCAGGCATTCAGTCAATCGATCGTGGGCAGATGGAAGCGTCGCGCTCACTGGGCATGAGCTACGGCAAAACCATGCGCAAAGTGATCTTGCCACAGGCATTCCGTCGCATGTTGCCTCCGCTGGGCAATAACGCCATTGCCATCGTCAAGGATTCCTCATTGGCCTCCGCCATCGGCCTTGCAGACCTGGCCTATGCAGCCCGTACCGTTTCGGGAGCTTATGCCACCTACTGGGAACCCTATCTGACAATTTCATTGGTCTATTGGGTCCTCACCTTCCTGCTTTCGCTGATGGTGCAACACATGGAAAAGAGGTTTGGGAAAAGTGATTCGCGTACATAACCTGCAAAAACAATTTGGCGATAGCCATGTGCTGCGAGGTATCTCCTGCGAGATCGCGGCAAACGAAGTGATCTGCGTCATAGGCCCATCAGGATCGGGTAAAAGCACTTTCCTGCGCTGCATCAATGCGCTGGAGACGCTTTCTGGCGGTGAGATTATGGTCAACGGTTTTGCCATACACAGCCAGAAAACCGATCTCAATAAAATGCGTGAAAGCGTCGGCATGGTGTTTCAGCGTTTTAACCTGTTCCCGCATATGACGGTGTTGGAAAACATCATCATGGCGCCGATGGGCGTGAAAAAGCTGTCACGCGCAGACGCCATCCTGCGTGCCGAAGCCTTGCTCCGCAAAGTGGGCCTGCTGGACAAGATTGACGCCTATCCCAATAGTCTGTCAGGTGGTCAGCAACAGCGCGTGGCCATTGCTCGTGCGCTAGCGATGGAGCCGAAAATCATGCTGTTCGACGAACCCACCTCAGCGCTCGATCCCGAGCTGGTTGGCGAAGTGCTGGCGGTAATGAAATCATTGGCGCACGAAGGTATGACCATGGTGGTGGTAACCCATGAAATGGGCTTCGCCCGTGAAGTGGCCGATCGGGTATTGTTTATTGATCAAGGGATCATTCAGGAAGAAGGGACACCACAGCAGATTTTCAGTCACCCTGCCAACCCAAGAACTCAGGCTTTTCTAAGCAAAGTTTTGTAACCTTCAGCACGGCTTTGCAATGCGTCGGGCGCAGGAGACTGCGCCCGACTCTGTCACCAGCCGGTCAAAAAACTGAATACCAGCCAGAACAGACAAAGCACAATAGTCCCCGTCAGCAGCAACGTCAGGATCAAGCGTCCACGCAGCAGCATGCTAAGTGTAATGCCTATCAGTACCGAAACCGGCATCAGGGCCAGGAAGAATGGCCAGGTATAGAGCAGGAAGAAGAGTGTGTTAGAGCCGTAGACCAAAAACGGCACCGCGAACGCCAGCCAGTAGAAAACAAAGCCGCAGACGCCGCCCAGGAAAGAATAAGAGGGTTCCTCTTTCTCCTGGTTTGAGTCAATCAAGATTGGCGAGACATTTTGCATAGTGATCCCTGGTTATTCGGCACGCTCTTCGGCGGGCTTAGCGTAAAAAGCGTATGACGCAAAAACGCCACACGCTTTTCTGAATTCAGGGTTTGATAATAGCCCGACCACGCAGTACGTCTAACAATTGCGCAATCAAATTTGTTACCAATTGTTGGCCATCAAGATGAATATCCGGCCGTTCCGGTGCCTCATAAACCGCGTCAATTCCGGTGAAATTTCTCAGCTCACCGGCACGGGCTTTTTTGTACAATCCTTTTGGATCACGTGCCTCACAAATCGCCAGAGGCGTGTCGACAAACACTTCGATAAAACGATTTTCATCGAGTAATTCGCGTACCATCTGCCTTTCGGTACGGTGCGGTGAAATGAACGCGGTGAGTACCACCAGCCCTGCATCTACCATCAACTTGGACACTTCGCCCACCCGACGAATATTCTCGCGTCGGTCATCGTCGGAGAAGCCCAGATCGCGACACAGACCGTGGCGCACATTGTCACCGTCCAGGAGATAAGTGTTGATGCCAAGGGCATGTAGCGCCTGTTCCAACGCCCCCGCCACGGTGGACTTACCCGAACCAGATAACCCGGTAAACCACAACACCACCCCTTTATGACCCTTACGCGCTTCGCGATCCGCACGCATTACGGCATGCGGATGCCAAACCACATTGTCATCATCCGGCCCGGTTGGCCGTTGTTGAGACTCGGTCACGCTATTTACCCCCGATCAGGTCACGTGCACCCCAATGTGGGAAATGCTTACGCACCAGCGCATTCAGCTCCAGCTCAAACGCGCTGAAATCCCCGGTCGATGCCTGAACGTCTTGCAAAGCTTCGCGGATCAACCCGGCACCGACCGTGACGTTACTCAAACGATCGATAAAGATCAGTCCGCCAGTGACATGGTTGCGCTGATAGTTGTCCAGTACGAGTGGTTCATCGAAGATCAGCTCCACCAGACCAATGCCATTCAGCGGCAATGTGTCCGCCTGATGTTGTGCCAGTGAGTTGATTTCGACTTGGTGGCGAATGCCTTCAACGCGGGCACGCGTCTTCTTACCCGCCACCTTGATGTCATAGCTTTGACCCGGTAACAACGGTTTCTCAGCCATCCACACCACGTCGACCAACGCGCTTTGCACCGCTTGCAGCGTTTCCCCGGCATCCACCAGTAAATCACCACGGCTGATGTCCACTTCATCTTTCAGCACCAGGGTAATTGCCTCACCCGGCACGGCCTCCTGCAAGTCACCGTCAAAGGTGACAATGCGCGCAACGGTAGATTCAACGCCAGACGGCAGAACCTTCACACGTTGGCCCACACGTACAACACCGGCCGATAACGTCCCCGCGTAACCACGGAAATCCAGATTCGGACGATTAACGTATTGCACCGGGAAGCGCAAAGGCTGCGTCTCACGTTCGCTGATCACATCCACACTTTCCAGCACCTGCAACAGCGTTGGACCGCTGTACCAAGGCATATGGGTACTTTCGCTAGCCACATTATCGCCGTCCAGCGCTGAAAGCGGGACAAACTTGATGTCCAGATCGTTCGGCAATTGCTCAGCAAAGCTCAGATAATCCTGTTTGAACTGCTCAAATACCGATTCTTGATAATCCACCAGGTCCATCTTATTGACCGCAACCACCAGATGGCGAATCCCCAACAGCGTTGCGATAAAACTGTGTCGACGAGTTTGATCCAGCACCCCTTTGCGCGCGTCGATCAACAGGATCGCCAAATCGCAGGTAGAAGCGCCCGTCGCCATATTCCGGGTGTACTGCTCATGCCCCGGCGTATCGGCAATAATAAATTTGCGCTTTTCGGTCGAGAAATAGCGATAGGCAACATCAATGGTGATGCCTTGCTCGCGTTCAGCCTGCAGGCCGTCTACCAGCAGCGCCAAATCGAGTTTTTCACCCTGAGTACCGATACGCTTGCTGTCACTGTGCAACGTTGACAGCTGATCTTCGTAGATCTGGCGAGTATCGTGCAGCAGACGACCGATCAAGGTACTTTTTCCGTCGTCTACGCTGCCGCAGGTCAGGAACCGTAACAGACTTTTATGTTGTTGCGCGTGCAGGTAGGATTCGACACCGCCCTGTTCAGCGATTTGTTGTGCAATTGCGTTGTTCATCCGGCGGCTCCTTAGAAATACCCTTGACGCTTTTTCAGCTCCATCGAGCCGGATTGATCGCGGTCGATCATCCGTCCCTGGCGTTCACTGGTGGTGGATACCAACATCTCTTCGATGATTTCCGGTAACGTTTCCGCCTCCGACTCCACCGCACCGGTCAACGGCCAGCAACCCAGCGTACGGAAGCGAACCATACGCTGACTGATCACTTCACCCGGCTGCAGATCGATACGATCGTCGTCCACCATCAGCAGCATGCCATCGCGCTCAACCACCGGACGCGGTTTCGCCAAGTACAGCGGAATGATGTCGATCTTTTCCAGGAAGATGTATTGCCAGATGTCTAGCTCGGTCCAGTTCGACAATGGAAACACGCGGATGCTCTCGCCTTTGTTGATCTGGCCATTATAGTTGTGCCACAGCTCCGGACGTTGGTTCTTCGGATCCCAACGGTGGAAGCGGTCACGGAAAGAATAAATACGCTCTTTGGCGCGTGACTTCTCTTCATCACGACGAGCACCGCCAAAAGCAGCGTCAAAACCGTATTTGTTCAGTGCCTGTTTCAGACCTTCGGTCTTCATGATATCGGTGTGCTTGGCGCTGCCGTGAACGAACGGGTTAATGCCCATCGCCACGCCTTCCGGGTTTTTGTGGATCAGCAGCTCGAAACCGTACTCCTTGGCAGTACGGTCACGGAATTGGTACATTTCACTGAATTTCCAACCGGTATCCACATGCAGCAGCGGGAACGGCAACGTACCCGGGTAAAAAGCCTTACGCGCCAAGTGCAGCATCACGGAAGAGTCTTTGCCGATGGAATAGAGCATCACCGGGTTGCCGAATTCAGCGGCGACTTCACGGATGATATGGATACTCTCCGCCTCCAATTGCCGCAAATGAGTGAGTCGTTTTTCGTCCATAACAGATCCTTAAGCCAAATTCACGACGGCTGGGCGTGATACCCCTTCCGCCTTCGGTTGATGCCCAAACCAGGCAATTTGGTGATGCAATTCCACCACTTCGCCGATCACCAGCAGCGCCGGTAACGGTGCCTGTTGAGCTAATTCTTCAAGCTGTTGCAGCGTGCCGATTTGCACCCACTGATCCGCGCGCGTACCGCGGCTGATCACCGCCACCGGCGTTGTGGCTGCGCGACCGTGGGCAATCAGGCGTTGGCTGATATCCTCCGCCTTCATGGTGCCCATGTAGATAGCCAGTGTCTGGCGCGCACGCGCCAAATCTGCCCAATCCAACCCCTCGCCGTCGGGACGGCAGTGGCCGGTAATAAAAGTGACGCTCTGCGCATGATCGCGGTGCGTCAGTGGGATACCGGCATAGGCCGTTGCCCCCGCAGCCGCGGTCACACCCGGCACCACCTGGAACGGAATACCCGCGGCGGCAGCCACCTGCAGCTCTTCACCACCACGGCCAAAGATAAAAGGATCGCCCCCCTTCAACCGCACCACGCGTTTGCCCTGTTGCGCCAACTCCACCAGCAGACGGTTGGTTTCTTCCTGAATCACAGAATGCGCGCCAGCACGTTTGCCCACGCAGATGCGTTCCGCGTCACGCCGTACCAAGTCCAAAATCTCATCGCTGACCAAATGGTCATACAGCACCACGTCAGCTTGCTGCATCACCTGTAATCCACGCAGGGTCAGTAATCCCACATCGCCGGGGCCAGCCCCTACCAGCGCAATTTCGCCCTGAGAGCCTTCGCTGCCCAATGCGAACTCCTGCAAGTTTTGCTCCAACTGCCGCTCAGCCTCTGCGGTTTGACCACTGGCCACCAACGTTGAGAACCGGCCGCTGAAGGTTTTCTCCCAAAAACGACGGCGTTCGCCGATCGCATTCAGCTGGTGTTTCACTTGGCCACGCCAGCGCCCGGCGACTTCAGCCATCTGCCCCAGGCTGGCGGGCAATAAAGCTTCAAGCTTTTCACGCAGCATGCGCGCCAGTACGGGTGCCTGACCGCTGGAAGAGACGGCCACGACCAGTGGCGAACGGTCAATAATCGACGGGAAAATAAACGAGCAACGCGGCTGATCATCAACCACGTTAGCCAGCACCCGGCGTTTATCCGCTTCGGCAAATACCTGCGTATTCAGCGCGCTGTCGTCAGTCGCCGCGATCACCAGAAAAACCTCGTCCAATTGCTGCGCGGCAAAAGCCTGCCCCAGCCAGTGGATATGCCCCTGCTGACGTAATTGTTCGAGTATTGGCGAGAGTGACTGCGCAACTATCCGTATTTCAGCCCCAGCGCGCAGGAGAAGATCAACTTTGCGCGCAGCCACTTCACCGCCGCCAACGACCAACACCGGGCGTTGTTTCAGGTCGGCAAATATAGGTAGATAGTCCACAACAGCCTTTTCATATATGCAGGAAGATAGTGTGACTATACGGGCTGAGATTTGGCCTCTGAAATGACGAAAAGGAATGACTAGTTCCTTTATGGAATATAGGCCGCAGCATAGGGCTTACGCGGTGATAACCCTGATGGAAGTTTGCACATTTGCACCAAATTTAAGAGCGGGAGAAATTGTTTAATCTCGCGCAGCGTCTCATACTGGACACCGCAATAAATAATCGGTCTCACCGATATCAAAGAAGGATTTTTCGGTATGTTTTCCCGTTTTAATCTGAAAACCGGCCTGCTGGTAGCGGTGCTCGGCGGTGTTTTCAGCGTTTCGGCTGCCGCTCAGTCTGCAAAGGACGCCCCGATGGGCAAATTTGCCGCTGACCAGATCCGTCACATTGCCACCTATTTCCCCGGCCGCATGGCGGGCAGCCCGGCGGAATTGCTCACCGCAGACTATCTGAAGCAGCAGTTCAGCAAAATGGGCTATCAGAGCGACATCCGCAGTTTCAATACCCGCTACATCTACACCAGCAAAGACGGCAAAAAGAACTGGAATAACGTCACCGCCAGTTCAGTGATCGCCGCGAAAAATGGCAGCAGCCCGCAACAAATTCTGATCGTGGCACATTTTGATACCTATACGCCGCAAAGCGACGCGGACCTGGATAACAACCTCGGTGGATTGACGCTACAGGGCGTCGATGACAATGCTTCTGGCGTCGGTGTGATGCTGGAGTTGGCAGAGCGTCTGAAGAATATTCCCACGGCGTACGGTCTGCGCTTTGTCGCTACCAGCGCAGAAGAAATTGGCTCGCAAGGCGCACAGAACTATCTGCAGCGCATGAGTCCCGAGGAAAAACGCAACACGGTGCTAGTGATTAACCTCGACAGCCTGATTACAGGCGATCGCCTGTACTTCAATGCAGGTCTCAAAACGCCGCCGAAAATGGCGAAGCAGAGCCGCGATCGCGCGCTGGACATTGCCCACCGCTACGGTATCGCCGCCGCCACTAACCCAGGCAGCAAGACGCACCCGAAAGGCACCGGCTGTTGCTCCGATCAGGACGTATTTGATAAAGCCGGTATTCCCGTGCTGGCCGTCGAAGCCACCAACTGGTCGCTGGGCGATAAAGACGGTTATCAGCAGCGTGCCGTCAGCCCGCACTTCCCGCAGGGCATGAGCTGGCACCGCCCACAATACGATAACCTGCAATACCTGGAGCGTAATTTACCAGGACGGATCGACAAGCGCAGTCGCGAGAGCGTGCAGATCCTGCTGCCGCTGATCAAAGAGCTGGCACAGGCGCACCCGGTGAAAGTGCCAAAGAAAAAATAGCCCCCACCGAAACAATAAGGGCCCAGCACATGCTGAGCCCTTGGCGGGTTGCTGACGGCATTAGCCTTCGTGCAAACCGCACTCACGCTTCAGGCCAAAGAAGCGCGTTTCTTCCTCGCTCATCCCCGGTTCCCATTTCTGCGTCGTGTGAGTATCCCCGACAGACAGATAACCTTGTTCCCACAACGGGTGGTAACTCAGGCCGTGTTCGGTCAAGTATTGATAAATCTTGCGGTTATCCCAGTCGATAATCGGCAAAATTTTGAATACCCCACGCTGTACGGCTAACACCGGCAAGTTGGCACGACTACCCGATTGTTCCCGGCGCAACCCTGCAAACCAAGTCTGTCCACCCAGGGTTTCCAGCGCACGGTTCATCGGCTCAACTTTGTTGAGCTGGTTATACTTCTCGATGCCCTCGACGCCCTGCTCCCACAGTTTGCCGTAGCGCGCTTCCTGCCAGGCAGGCGATTGTTCGGCGCGGAATACCTGTAGATTCAGCTTCAGTTTGTCGGTCAACTGATCGATAAACTGATAGGTCTCTGGGAACAGATAGCCGGTATCAGTGAGGATCACGGGAATATCCGGTTTGATCTTGGTCACCAGATGCAGGCATACCGCCGCCTGAATACCAAAGCTTGAAGAGAGCACAAACTCGCCAGGCAGATGCTCCAGTGCCCATTCCACTCGTTGCTCGGCGGAAAGGGTTTCCAACTGACCATTAACGACAGCCAGTGCCAATGCTTGCCCAGATTTGGGCAGCGCATTCAGCTCTGCCAGATTGAATTCAGCCATGTTGTCTGCCTCCTGATTCTTGAATCCTATACCCGTCATACTTGATGTTGCGTCTGAGTGGGTTGCGTTCACTTACCCGGTTGATGCAACACCCAGTATTTAGGGTATAACTCGCTCACTCAGTCCCAGAAATCCTGCGCCGGATCAACCACCGGCTTGACCACACCGGCGCGGATGGTGAAGTCACCAAAACCTTCCCCCGCCTTGCGTTCTGTGGCCCAGCGGCCCACCAGTTGGTCAATCTCTCGCAGAATTTCTTCTTCGTTAATATTTTCACGGTACATGCGCGGAATGCGTGTGCCTTCCCGGTTGCCGCCCAGATGCAGGTTATAGCGACCAACCGCTTTACCCACCAGGCCAATTTCCGCCAGCAGCGCACGGCCGCAACCGTTCGGGCAACCGGTGATGCGCAATACAATATGCTCATCGCCTACGCCGTGCCGATGCAGGATCCCTTCGACCTTGGTAACAAACTCCGGCAGGAAGCGCTCCGCCTCTGCCATTGCGAGTGGGCAGGTCGGGAAGGAGACACAGGCCATCGAATTTTGACGCTGAACGCTGATACCATCGTCGATCAGACCATGATCCCGCGCCACAGCTTCGATCTTCTCCTTTTCGCTTTCCGGCACGCCAGCAACGATCAGGTTCTGGTTAGCGGTCAGACGGAAATCGCCTTTGTGGATCCTGGCGATCTCGGCAATGCCGGTTTTCAGCGGACGCCCCGGATAGTCCAACAGGCGACCGTTCTCGATAAACAGCGTCAGGTGCCATTGGTTATCAATGCCTTTCACCCAGCCAATACGATCACCGCGGCCGGTGAATTCATACGGGCGGATCGGCTCAAAGGTGATACCGGCGCGTTTTTCCACTTCGGCGCGGAACGTATCAACCCCGACGCGTTCCAGGGTGTATTTGGTTTTGGCATTTTTGCGATCGGTACGGTTACCCCAGTCACGTTGGGTGGTCACCACCGCCTCGGCAACGGCCAACGTATGTTCCAACGGGATATAGCCGAACTCACTGGCCTGGCGTGCATAGGTTTTCTTGTTGCCGTGTTCAATCGACAGGCCACCGCCCACCAGTAGGTTGAAGCCCACCAGCTTGCCATGTTTGGCGATCGCGACAAAGTTCATGTCGTTGGCATGCAGATCGACATCGTTTTGCGGCGGGATCACCACCGTCGTTTTGAACTTGCGCGGCAGATAGGTCGCCCCGAGGATCGGTTCTTCGTCGGTTGTCGCCACTTTTTCCTGATCCAGCCATACTTCCGCATAGGCACGGGTACGGGGTAACAGGTGTTCAGAAATCTTCTTCGCCCACTCGTAGGCTTCTTGATGCAGCTCGGACTCCACCGGGTTAGAGGTACAGAGCACGTTGCGGTTAACGTCGTTAGCGGTCGCCAGCGCGTCCAACCCCAAACGGCTCAACAGTTGGTGAACCGGTTTAACGTTGCCCTTCACAATGCCATGGAACTGGAAGGTCTGACGGTTAGTAATACGAATGCTGCCGTACAAGGTGCTTTCCTGTGCGAACTTATCAATGCCCAGCCACTGCTGCGGAGAGATAATGCCCCCCGGCAGACGGCAGCGCAGCATCATCGCGTGGCGCGGTTCCAGCTTCTGCTCGGCACGTTCGGCGCGAATATCGCGGTCATCCTGTTGGTACATGCCGTGAAAACGGATCAGCAGGAAGTTGTCGCCGGTAAAACCGCCGGTCAGGCCGTCCTTTAAATCTTCAGCGATGGTGCCGCGTAAGAAGTTACTTTCTTTCTTCAAACGCTCGGCATCGGCCAATTTGCCTTCAACCACCAGAGGCCCCGGGTGTTTATCACTCATCAGTAAACATCTCGCTGATAACGGCGCTCAAGGCGCAGCTCACTTAAAAATTCATCCGCCAGCTCGGTATCCATGCCACCGTGCTCGGCCACCAGTTCCAGTAATGTGTTTTCCACGTCTTTCGCCATGCGGTTCGCATCACCACAGACGTAAATGTGCGCGCCTTCCTGGATCCAGCGCCACACCTCTGCGCCCTGTTCGCGCAGCTTATCTTGTACGTAAACTTTATGTTGTTGGTCGCGCGACCAAGCCAGATCAATGCGGGTCAGTAAGCCATCCTTCACATAACGCTGCCATTCGACCTGATACAGGAAATCCTCAGTAAAGTGCGGATTGCCAAAGAACAACCAGTTCTTGCCACCGGCACCGTCAGCGTCTCGTTGTTGCATAAAGGCGCGGAACGGCGCAATGCCAGTACCAGGACCAATCATGATGACTGGCGTTTCCGGGTTAGCCGGCAGACGGAAGTTATCGTTATGCTCAATGAAAACCCGCACATCGCCGTCTTCTTCCAGGCGATCGGCCAGGAAACTGGAGGCGCCACCGGCACGGGCACGACCATTGATGTCGTAACGCACCACGCCCACGGTAACGTGGACTTCGTTTTCGTTCTCGGCCTGCGAGGAAGCAATGGAGTACAGGCGCGGCGTCAGCGGACGCAGCAGACCAATCAACTGTTCGGCGTTGAGATCGGCCGGGGCCTGACGCACCATGTCAACAATCGGCGTGTTGTGCGCGTAATGCTGCAACGCAGCTTTATCCGCCAGCAGGCCAATCAATTTCTCGTCGCGCGACAGGGCCGCGTATTTGTCGACGATCAGTGTGGTGTTCTGCGTCAGTTCAAAATGGCTGCGCAATGCGTGCGAAAGCGGCAACGTTTTACCCTCGACGTCCACCGGTTCGTCGCCTTTCAGCCACAGCAGTTGCACCAATTCCTCGACCAGCGCGGGGTCATTATCGAACCACACACCCAGAGCATCACCCGGCCGGTAACGCAGGCCAGAATCACCCAAGTCGATCTCGATATGGCGAACATCTTTATCGGACGCACGGCCCGTAATTTTTTGCTTCACCGCCAATTGTGCAGTCAGTGGCTGTTCCTTGCTGTACGGGCTGCTATCAAGCAGATCGACAGCACCGCTGGCCAGTACCCCCGGCGCCGCATTTTCAGCCGGAGCGCGCGCTTTCAGTACTTCCACAACCTGTTTGCGCCAGGCGGCAGCCAGTTCCTGATATTCCACATCGGCGTCAACCCGTTCGACCAGGCGCTCAGCACCCAATTCGGCCAGTTTGCTGTCGAAGTCTTTGCCCGATTGGCAGAAGTTCTCATAGGACGTATCCCCCAATCCGAATACCGCAAATGCGGTCTCGTTAAGCTTGGGCGCTTTCTTTGAGAACAAGAATTTGTGCAGTGCCACTGCCTCTTCCGCTGGCTCGCCTTCCCCCTGTGTGGAGGCGACAATCACCAACAAACGTTCTTGGGCAATTTGCTTGAATTTGTAGTCCCCGGCATTCACCAGGGTGACGCTCAATTTGGCAGCCAACAGATCGTCACGCAACTGTTCGGCCAGACGGCGTGCATTGCCGGTCTGCGACGCGGAAATCAGCGTGATACTGGCGGCGGCAGAAGCCACCGGCGCAATAGCTACGGCACCAGGCTGTTGATTAACCATTCCCCAGAAATAACCTGACAGCCACGCCAGCTGCGTTGGTGAATATTCACCAATCGTCGCCTGCAGGCGCGCCAGCTGTTCGGGCGTCAGCGGGAGCAAAGATGTTGGAGGAACCTGAGTCGTCATTGCGGTACTTATTTCCTATACTTGGCACCTATGCAGCCAGGTGCTCGCCAGTGTCAGTCGCTGTCTTTTCGTTCAGTCTGCGATCCTGAAAAGATCAGGAGAGTTTGTAAGGTTACCGAGCAGATTAGCAACGATTAAATAAGGGATAGCAATAAATAATAACTAAAATGACTAAGCTGTTTTTCTGGTAAGCCATAACGATTAAAGCGTTAAAGAAGGATTTTTATCCCTATGAAAACAAGCGTCTTTTTTTGACGTTTATTGAATGAATCGCATTTACCGCTCATTACTCCAATCGATAGGTCTGACTCAGACCAAACAAAAAAAGTGTTAATGCGACTTTTTCAGCACGACCCGTAGACTAAAGCGGTATAAATGGCAAGCAAGCTCCGTTTCCGGTAAACTTCGGCGGTTTTTGAGTCAATGAGGCCGTAATAATGGCAACCACGCTGTTTAAAGATTTTCAGTTTGAAGCCGCACATCGCCTGCCGAACGTAGCGGAGGGCCATAAGTGCGGCCGTCTGCACGGGCATTCGTTTATGGTGCGTCTGGAAGTGACCGGTGAAGTAGATGCTCACACCGGTTGGGTGATGGATTTCGCCGAGCTTAAAGCCGTGTTCTCCCCGATTTGGGAGCGCTTGGATCACCACTATCTGAACGATATTCCAGGATTGGAAAATCCCACCAGCGAAGTCCTAGCCGCCTGGATCTGGCAGCAGCTCAAACCCCAGTTGCCGGAACTGACTGCGGTGATGGTGAAAGAGACTTGTACCGCAGGATGCGTATATAAAGGCTGAGTTCCTTCATACTTGAAGTGGCATCGGTGTTGGCTGCGCTCACTCACCCGAATCACTGACCCATGTCAGCTCATCGGGCGTCGTTTGCTGTCTGCCTTGATGCCACTCCCATTATTTTGGAGATCGGGTTTAACCGTTCTTAAGCAATATTCAAATACTTATGCGTCTGCATCGACAAGCGCCAGTTGCGCGCTATACAGGTTTCAATGCACAGGCGCGTCGCCTCTTCCTTTTGACTGATCGGCTGTAACGCAATAATCCGCGGTTTTTCATCGTGCAGCGTTGCCAGCAGCGCATCCAGAGCTTCAATATCACGCTCGCGTCCCACTGGGTGCTTCACTTCATCAGCACGCTGCAAAGCCTGATCCAACACCTTCATGCCGCCGCGCATATTCACTTTGGGGGAAACCGTCACCCAGGTTTTCGCCGAGCATTGGATCTCATGGGTGCCACTGGTTTCAATCTGGCAGCCGTAGCCGTTATCTTCCAGCAATTGGGTCAGCGGGACGAGATCGTAAATACAAGGCTCACCACCGGTGATCACTACATGGCGTGCGGTATAGCCCTGCTGGCGCATCACCCCCAGCAACTGTTCGGCACTGGCACTGCCCCAGGCGTCGCTTTCTTCGGTTTTTACCAAGATCCGCTGCATGTCGACTTCCCGATTGGCTTCCTTTTCCCAGGTATGTTTGGTGTCGCACCAGCTGCATCCTACCGGGCAGCCCTGCAGGCGAATGAAAATGGCCGGAACGCCGGTGAAAAAGCCTTCGCCCTGCAAGGTTTGGAACATTTCATTAATCGGGTACTGCATCGGTTTCTCAATCTGGAAAGGTAAAACGCGATTATCGCAGATTCCGGCCCGGCGACCAAACGGGCAAAATTGTATTAAATTTTATCCTCAGCAGCGCAAGCAGCATATCTCACCGGTTATGACCTTCATTTAATTCACTTACAGAGAAACCTTCATCGATCGGCGGTGTTAGCTGCTTCGCAAAAAACAACACCAATGCAACAAATAAGATAAATATATTTGACATAATGCGTTGACATGCAGATGTATATACAAGCAAACACAAGCCGGGCAACAGTTCCGGCAAGGTATTTATCACAATCACATCTGCGTTAAGAGGGTGCCATGGCTCATTCCACCGAGTTGAATATTCAGCAGGCCATCGACGACAGCAAATTCTCGCTGTTTCACTGGACCTTGATCATTTTGGGATTCCTGATTCTGGCCATTGATGGCTTTGACACTGCGGCAATGGGGTATATCGCCCCTTCGGTCGCCAAAGACTGGGGCATTGTGAAACAGGATCTCGGCCCCGTGCTCAGCGCCGCGCTGTTGGGTCTGTCCCTTGGCGCATTGGTTGCCGGCCCTATTTCAGATCGCATTGGTCGCAAACGCGTATTGGTGTTTTCTTGCCTGTTTTTCGGCCTGTCGAGCCTGGCGACTGCCTATGCCGGCTCACTCAATAGCCTGACGCTGTGGCGCTTTCTGACCGGCCTGGGGCTAGGTGCAGCCATGCCGAACGCCATCACACTGATTTCTGAATATGCACCGCAACGCTGCCGTTCATTGGCGATTAACACCATGTACTGCGGCTTCCCGCTGGGTGCTGCCGGTGGCGGTGCGATTTCATCATGGCTTATTCCAGCCTACGGCTGGCACAGCGTGCTACTTCTGGGGGCCATCGCGCCGTTGGTACTGACCCTGCTGCTAATTCTGTTCTTGCCGGAATCGGTGAAATACATGGTTAACCGCGGTAAGGATGTGGCAAAAATCAAACGCATCGCCCAACGCTTTGTCAGCCAGGATCTCGACAAGGTATCGCGTTTCTACCTGTATGAAGAGAAGCTGGCACAGTCAAAAACCAGCGTCGGGCTGCTGTTCACCCGCCCTTATCTGACCGGTACGCTGATGCTGTGGCTGACCTACTTTATGGGCCTGGTGATTTATTACGTGCTACTGAGCTGGATGCCGATCCTGATGCAGGGGCTGGGTTATCAGTTGGAGCAGTCAGCGATCCTGACATCGCTGTTCACCTTCGGCGGTACCCTCGGCATTCTGGTCGCCGGCTGGCTGATGGATCGCTGGAACGCCCACAAAGTGGTGTCGAGCGGCTTTGTCATTACGGCCCTGTTGATTGTGGCAATGGCGACCGAAGACAGCCATATCGTGTTACTGGGTACCTTTATTTTCCTGATGGGTATCACCATGAATGGCGCACAGTCAGGCTTACAAACGCTGGCAGCTACTTTCTATCCGACCCACAGCCGCGCAACCGGCATTGCCTGGATGCAAGGCATTGGTCGCTTTGGCGGCGTGGCGGGTACCATGATGGGCGCGCAGCTACTGGCCATGCAGTGGGAAGTACAAAGTATTTTGATGTTCCTGTGCGTACCGGCGTTGATCGCGGCTATCGCCACAGTATTCAAAATGACCCGTCGAACGGTGTTACAACCTGCTGAAAAAACCGCATAAGGCTAAATCGATAGGGCCGGGCATCTTCACCCCTATTTAACTCATGGATTATGCGACAAGGCGCAGCATGCAGCGCCCCTGACACGAAACAAAAAAACCGGTTGCTAACGGCCTCACGCCCGCCATTTGGCGGGCTTTTTGCTTTCAGCGATAGGACTTTTTTATCGCTCGCCCTAACTTGTAATAGGTATGTAAAATTATTGTGATTTGACGCTCAAAATTGACCCATTTTTAATTCATTTTTGTTGAATAGCTCACTGTTCTTCCGTACCTTCCTGATGAATTTACCCCCTACAAAATAAATATATTATTGATTAAAAACACAAATAACTTTCTCTTATGCCATTTTCGTCATCCACTGGTCGGTGTTGCATATGCTTGTACATACAAGTATATGTTAATAAAACCTACCCATTGTTATGGCGTGGTGATTTACCCCCACCGCACCATGGGATCTGCACCGATACTGTTTGAGGAAAATGCTGTGACTGCAAATAACAAAGTTCGCAATGTCGATGTACGCGCGCCACGCGGCACAAAATTAAATGCAAAAAGCTGGCTGACCGAAGCGCCGTTGCGCATGCTGATGAACAACCTCGATCCGGAAGTCGCGGAGAACCCACATGAGCTGGTGGTGTACGGCGGTATTGGCCGCGCCGCGCGTGACTGGGACTGCTACGACAAAATTGTCGCGACCCTGAAAACCCTGGAAGATGACGAAACACTGCTGGTGCAGTCCGGCAAACCCGTCGGAGTTTTCAAAACTCACAGCAACGCACCACGCGTGCTGATCGCCAACTCCAACCTGGTCCCACACTGGGCGACCTGGGAACACTTTAACGAACTGGACGCCAAGGGTCTGGCGATGTACGGCCAGATGACCGCAGGGAGCTGGATCTACATCGGTAGCCAAGGCATCGTACAAGGCACCTACGAGACCTTCGTAGAAGCAGGTCGCCAGCATTACGACGGCAGCCTGCAAGGCCGCTGGGTGCTGACTGCGGGTTTGGGCGGCATGGGCGGGGCACAACCGCTGGCGGCTACACTGGCCGGAGCCTGTTCACTTAACATCGAATGCCAGCAGAGCCGCATCGATTTCCGTCTGAAAACGCGCTATGTCGATGAGCAAGCGACAGATCTGGACGACGCACTGGCCCGTATCAAAAAATACACAGCCGAAGGGAAAGCCATCTCCATCGCCTTGTGCGGTAACGCAGCCGACATTCTGCCGGAGCTGGTACGCCGCGGCGTACGCCCGGATATGGTCACCGATCAGACCAGCGCCCACGATCCACTGAACGGCTATCTGCCAAAAGGCTGGAGCTGGGAAGAATATCGCCAGCGCGCACAGAGCGAACCCGCGCAGGTGGTCACCGCCGCCAAACAATCTATGGCTGAACATGTAGAAGCTATGCTGGCCTTCCAGAAAATGGGCGTGCCAACCTTCGACTACGGCAACAACATTCGCCAAATGGCGAAAGAAATGGGCGTCAACAACGCCTTCGATTTCCCGGGCTTCGTCCCCGCTTACATTCGCCCCCTGTTCTGTCGCGGCATTGGCCCATTCCGCTGGGCTGCGCTGTCAGGCGATCCACAGGACATCTACAAAACCGACGCGATGGTTAAAGAGTTGATCCCAGATGACGAGCACTTGCACCGCTGGCTGGATATGGCGCGTGAGCGTATCAGCTTCCAGGGCCTGCCGGCGCGTATTTGCTGGGTCGGTTTGGGCCAACGCGCCAAGCTGGGTCTGGCTTTCAACGAGATGGTACGCAGCGGCGAGCTGTCAGCACCTATCGTGATTGGTCGTGACCATCTGGACTCTGGCTCCGTCGCCAGCCCGAACCGCGAAACAGAATCGATGAAAGACGGCTCAGACGCCGTATCTGACTGGCCATTGCTCAACGCCCTGTTGAACACTGCAAGCGGCGCAACCTGGGTTTCTCTGCACCATGGCGGCGGCGTTGGCATGGGCTTCTCACAGCATTCAGGTATGGTTATCGTTTGCGACGGCACCGATGAAGCTGCCGAACGTATCGCCCGTGTATTGCACAATGATCCCGCCACCGGCGTGATGCGTCATGCCGATGCCGGTTACGACATCGCCATTGAATGCGCCCGCGAGCAAGGTTTGAACCTGCCGATGGTAGCTGCGACTCAAGGAGACAAAGCATGAAAGCGCTAACTATCCGCCCTGGCCAACTGACACTGGCGCAATTGCGTGAAATTTATCAACACCCGGTAACCCTGACGCTGGACGACAATGCTTACGCAGATATCCAGAAAAGCGTTGCCTGCGTTGAGCGTATTGTTGAGGAAAACCGTACCACATACGGTATTAACACCGGTTTTGGCCTGCTGGCATCCACCCGCATCGCCCGCGAAGACCTGGAAGATTTGCAGCGTTCGATCGTGTTATCCCACGCCGCCGGCGTTGGTGCGCCCACCGACGACAATCTGGTGCGCCTGATCATGGTGCTGAAAATCAATAGCCTGTCGCGCGGCTTCTCTGGCATTCGCCTGGAAGTGATCCAGGCGTTGATGGCACTGGTCAATGCCGAAGTGTATCCGCATATCCCACTCAAAGGTTCCGTGGGCGCATCAGGCGACCTGGCACCCTTGGCACACATGAGTCTGGTGCTGTTGGGCGAAGGCAAGGCGCGTTATCAGGGCGAATGGCTACCTGCCACTGAAGCGCTGGCTAAAGCGGGCCTGAAGCCGCTGACGCTGGCAGCAAAAGAAGGCCTGGCGCTGCTGAACGGTACTCAGGTCTCCGCTGCCTTTGCGCTGCGTGGCCTGTTTGACGTTGAAGATCTGTATGCCGCAGCGACTGTCACCGGCAGTCTGACGGTGGAAGCCGCGCTGGGCTCACGCAGCCCGTTTGATGCACGCATCCATGCCGTACGTGGGCAACGCGGCCAGATCGACGCCGCATCAGCCTACCGCCACTTGCTGGGCGAGCGCAGCGAAGTGTCTGATTCACACCGCAACTGTGAGAAAGTGCAGGATCCGTACTCCCTGCGCTGCCAGCCTCAGGTTATGGGCGCCTGCCTGACGCAAATTCGCCAGGCCGCCGAAGTGCTGGAAATCGAAGCCAATGCGGTGTCCGACAACCCACTTGTCTTTGCCGAACAGGGCGACGTGCTGTCCGGTGGCAACTTCCATGCCGAACCTGTCGCGATGGCCGCTGACAATCTGGCGCTGGCATTTGCCGAAATCGGCTCGCTGTCCGAACGTCGCATTTCATTGATGATGGATAAACACATGTCACAACTGCCACCGTTCCTGGTGGACAACGGCGGTGTGAACTCCGGCTTTATGATTGCCCAGGTTACCGCCGCGGCGCTGACCAGCGAGAACAAAGCGCTGGCGCATCCGGCAAGCGTCGACAGTATCCCGACGTCTGCCAACCAGGAAGATCATGTGTCTATGGCGCCGGCGGCGGGCCGTCGCCTGTGGGAAATGGCAGATAACGTTCGCGGCATTCTGGCCGTTGAGTGGCTGGCTGCCTGTCAGGGGTTAGACCTGCGCAAAGGCTTGAAAACCAGCGAAAGTCTGGAACAGGCACGCCGCGTATTACGTGAGCAGGTCAGTTACTACGACAAGGACCGTTTCTTCGCCCCTGACATTGAAGCTGCCAGCCTGCTGTTGGCAGCCGGTCATCTGACCTCACTGATGCCTGCAGCACTGCTGCCTAGCCAAGCATAAATAAAACCTATCACGCAGTTTGTTCTGTCCCACCGGGTGCGTTCCACCCGGTGCGGATAGCGCGTGCCTGCTCTGCCGTAAAAACGTGACGGGAAGCAACATGCATAACGAAAAAACACAACTCAGACGCGGACTAAACGCGCGACATATCCGCTTTATGGCGCTCGGATCAGCCATCGGTACCGGCCTGTTCTACGGCTCTGCCGGGGCAATCCAACTGGCTGGCCCTGCTGTGCTACTGGCCTATCTGGTAGGCGGTGCAGCCGTATTTATGGTGATGCGCGCACTGGGTGAAATGGCGGTGCATCAACCGGTGTCCGGTTCATTCGGCCATTACGCCAGCCACTACCTTGGCCCGCTGGCCGGCTTCCTCACCGGCTGGACTTATACCTTCGAAATGGTGATCGTCGCTCTCGCGGACGTGACCGCCTTCGGCATCTATATGGGGCTGTGGTTCCCTGACGTCGCACAATGGGTCTGGGTGCTCAGCATTATCATGTTTATCGGCGCACTCAACCTATGCAGTGTGAAAGTGTTCGGCGAAATGGAGTTCTGGCTGTCGTTGATCAAGGTCGCAGCGATTGTGGCAATGATCGTCGGTGGTGCGGCGGTGATGCTGTTTGGCTTCGGTCAGACCCAGCATGCCACCGGCCTCAGTAACCTGTGGCAACACGGCGGCTTTATGCCTAACGGCATCGGCGGCGTGGTCGCATCGCTAGCGGTGGTGATGTTTGCCTTCGGCGGCATTGAAATCATCGGTATCACGGCCAGCGAGGCAAAAGACCCGGCGAAAGTGTTACCAAAGGCGATTAATGCCGTGCCGATTCGTATTCTGCTGTTCTATGTACTGACGCTGCTGGTACTGATGGCTATCTATCCGTGGAACAGCATCGGCCAAAACGGCAGCCCGTTTGTTGAGATCTTCAGCAATCTGGGTATTAGCTCTGCCGCCAACGTCCTGAACGTTGTGGTGATCACTGCCGCCATTTCCGCCATTAACAGCGATATCTTCGGCGCAGGCCGCATGATGTACGGCATGGCACAGGATGGCCAAGCACCAAAAAGTTTCTCTAAACTGACCTCCAGCGGCGTGCCTTGGATGACGGTGTTGGTGATGTCAATCGCCCTGCTGCTGGGTGTGGTACTCAACTACCTGATCCCAAAACAGGTATTTATGATCATCGCCTCCATCGCGACCTTCGCCACTGTCTGGGTATGGTTGATGATCCTGCTGTCGCAGATAGCCATGCGCCGCACATTGTCACCACAGGAGGTCAGTAAGCTGAGCTTCCCAGTGCCGTGGTGGCCAGTCGCCCCCGCGCTGGCGACGCTATTTATGCTGTTCGTCATCGGCCTGCTCGGTTACTTCGAAGACAGCCGCATTGCCCTGTACGTTGGGCTGGTGTGGGTGGCATTCCTTACTGTGGCTTACTGGTTGTGGGTGCGTAAAAAAGGCGGGGGTTCACCTGCCACTACTGCAACACAAAACACCTAAGTGCATGATGTCATTGAACTGCCTGGCTGAAGCCAACAGCCGCAGTAAAATAGGTATAAAAAAACCCGCCGTAGCGGGTTTTTATTTAGCAACGAATCAAACCGTAATTACTGACCTTTAACTTCTTTCAGGCCATTGAACGGCGCGCGTGAACCCAGCGCTTCTTCGATACGGATCAGTTGGTTGTATTTAGCAACGCGGTCAGAACGGCTCATAGAACCGGTTTTGATCTGGCCAGCCGCAGTACCAACCGCCAGGTCAGCGATGGTTGCGTCTTCAGTTTCACCTGAACGGTGAGAGATCACCGCGGTGTAACCTGCGTCTTTAGCCATCTTGATAGCAGCCAGAGTTTCGGTCAGGGAACCGATCTGGTTGAATTTGATCAGGATGGAGTTAGCGATGCCTTTCTCGATGCCTTCTTTCAGGATCTTGGTGTTGGTTACGAACAGATCGTCACCAACCAGCTGGATTTTGTCGCCCAGCACTTTGGTCTGGTATGCGAAACCATCCCAGTCAGATTCGTCCAGGCCGTCTTCGATAGACACGATTGGATATTGCTTGGTCAGGTCTTCCAGGAAGTGAGTGAACTCTTCGGAAGTGAAGGCTTTGTTGCCTTCGCCAGCCAGCACATATTTGCCGTCTTTGTAGAACTCAGAGGCTGCACAGTCCATCGCCAGGGTAACGTCTTTACCCAGTTCGTAGCCTGCCGCTTTTACCGCTTCAGCGATAACAGCCAGCGCTTCGGCATTAGAACCCAGGTTTGGCGCATAGCCGCCTTCGTCGCCTACTGCAGTGTTCATGCCTTTGGCTTTCAGTACTTTCGCCAGGTGATGGAACACTTCAGAACCGATACGTACCGCTTCTTTCAGGGTTTTCGCGCCAACCGGCTGAATCATGAATTCCTGAATGTCGACGTTGTTGTCAGCGTGCTCGCCGCCGTTGATGATGTTCATCATAGGCAGTGGCATAGAGAATTTGCCTGGGGTGCCGTTCAGCTCAGCGATGTGCTCATACAGTGGCATACCTTTGGAAGCCGCAGCCGCTTTAGCCGCAGCCAGGGAAACCGCCAGAATGGCGTTAGCACCGAATTGGGATTTGTTTTCAGTGCCGTCCAGGTCGATCATGATTTTATCGATGTTAGCCTGGTCTTTGGCGTCTTTACCCAGTACTGCCTGAGCAATCGGGCCATTTACTGCAGCAACGGCTTTCAGTACGCCTTTACCCAGGAAACGAGACTTGTCACCGTCACGCAGTTCCAGTGCTTCACGGGAACCGGTAGAAGCACCTGACGGCGCAGCAGCCAGACCTACGAAACCGCCTTCCAGATGCACTTCGGCTTCAACAGTCGGGTTACCGCGGGAGTCGATGATTTCACGACCGATGACTTTAACGATTTTGGACATTAGGTTTTCCTCAGTACAAGTTAAACTAAAACTCCAGACAAACAGCGCGCGGTATACCCTTCATACTTGAAGCTGCATCGGTGTTGGCTACGTTCATTCACCCGAATCACTCACTTGTGTCAGTGATTCGGGATTCACTCTCTTGCCACCTTGATGCAACGCCAATTATTTTGGGTAGACATGCCGCGCGCCGCCTACCAAATATTTTATTTCACCTGGCGCTTCTGATACTCACCAGCGGCCTTCACAAAGCCGGCGAACAACGGATGACCATCACGCGGCGTCGAAGTAAATTCCGGGTGGAACTGACAAGCGACGAACCATGGATGATTCGGCAGTTCGATAATCTCAACCAGCTTGTTGTCTGCAGAACGGCCGGCAACCAACAGCCCGGCGGCTTCGATTTGCTTCAACAGCATGTTGTTAACTTCATAACGGTGACGATGGCGTTCAACAATGGTTGGCTCGCCGTACATCTGGCGTACCAGGCTGTTGTCGGTCAGGTGGCATTGCTGACCACCGACACGCATCGTGCCACCCAAATCGCTTTCTTCAGTACGCACTTCGACGTTGCCGTCTTCATCACGCCACTCGGTGATCAACGCCACCACCGGATACTTACAGTCTGGCACAAACTCGGTTGAGTTGGCGTTCTCCATACCCACAACATTGCGGGCGAACTCCATCAGTGCCACTTGCATACCCAGACAGATGCCCAGGTAAGGGATGTTGTTCTCACGCGCATAACGCGCGGTCATCACCTTGCCTTCCACACCACGGTAACCGAAACCACCTGGGATCAGGATAGCATCCAGACCTTTCAGCACTTCTACGCCGCGGGTTTCAACATCCTGCGAATCGATCAGCTTGATGTTCACAGTCAGACGATTTTTCAGGCCACCGTGTTTCAGGGCTTCAATCACCGACTTATAGGCATCTGGCAGTTCGACATATTTGCCGACCATACCAATGGTCACTTCGCCGCCTGGATTGGCTTCTTCGTAAATAACCTGTTCCCATTCGGCCAGGTTCGCTTCCGGCGCGTTGAGGCTGAATCGTTTACAAATATAATCATCAAGACCCTGAGATTTCAAGAGGCCTGGGATTTTATAAATAGAATCAACGTCTTTCAGGGAGATAACGGCTTTTTCCGGCACGTTACAGAAAAGTGCAATTTTTGCACGTTCATTAGCAGGAACTGCGCGATCGGAACGGCAAATCAGCACATCAGGCTGAATACCGATGGAAAGCAGCTCTTTTACGGAATGCTGAGTCGGTTTGGTTTTCACTTCACCGGCAGCGGCCATATACGGCACCAGCGTCAGGTGCATGTACAGCGTGTGTTCACGGCCCACTTCCACAGCCATCTGACGAATGGCTTCCAGGAATGGCAGCGATTCGATATCGCCCACGGTACCGCCGATTTCCACCAACACCACGTCATGGCCTTCGCCACCTTCGAGGATGCGTTCTTTAATCGCGTTGGTGATATGCGGAATAACCTGCACGGTTGCACCCAGATAGTCGCCACGGCGTTCTTTGCGCAGAACGTCGGAGTAAATGCGACCCGTGGTGAAGTTGTTGCGGCGCGACATTTTGGTACGGATGTAGCGCTCGTAGTGACCCAAATCCAGATCGGTTTCTGCGCCGTCTTCGGTGACGAAAACTTCCCCATGCTGAATCGGGCTCATGGTGCCCGGATCCACGTTGATGTACGGGTCCAGTTTCATGATGGTAACGTTGAGGCCACGGGCTTCAAGAATAGCCGCCAGAGAGGCTGCGGCAATGCCTTTACCCAGAGAGGATACGACCCCGCCGGTCACAAAAATATAATTAGTTGTCATGCTGAACCTGAGAGTTTAGGTTTAAAGACGATGGAAGAACCAAGACGGGAAAGTAGTATACCCGAACCTCTTCAGACCTACAAACGATCGTTTTACTGTCCATCATCTCTGTCACCATCAGGAGTTCATCCGGGTTTAATCTATCAGCCCACGATCAGCTGCCTTTTTAAAACAATGAGTTAGCATGGAAAAATTCATTTTAACGCCCTTTCACAACAATAAAACGCCTTAGAATTCAGTTTGTTGGCGTTTTATTGCTGGTATGTCATGGTTCAGCATAGTATGACACAAAGCTTAACCGTTTCAGCTTGAATGAACCTTGTCGCCGATCAACATTGCGATAATCATAGGACAGCACTGTTGTGGATTAGTTTTCCTGACGTTTAACCTGCTGCCACGCCTCTTCCATTTGCTCCTGCGTCGCTTCACCCATTTCCAGCCCGCGCTGTTTAACGATCTCTTCTACCTGACGGAAACGGCGCTCGAACTTGCGATTGGCTGCCTGCAGTGCGTTTTCGGCCTTGTGACCAAGATGGCGTGATAAATTCACCGTGGCGAATAACAGGTCGCCGATTTCTTCTTCCAGCTTCTGTTCATCGACCACTGCCTGCTGGGCTTCATGCATCACTTCGTCGATCTCTTCGTATACTTTGTCCAGCACCGGGCCAATCGTATGCCAGTCGAACCCAACCGCGGCGCAGCGCTTTTGAATTTTATGCGCTTTCATCAACGCAGGCAGCGCCTGCGGAATATCATCCAGCGCCGAATGCAGCTCTTTCTCGGCACGTTCACCGGCCTTCAGCAGCTCCCAGCGCGCCGCAACGGCTTCGCTATCCTGTGCATCAGCCTCGCCAAAGATATGCGGATGGCGGCGTTCCAGCTTGTCGCTGATGGCATTGCATACCTCATCGAAGTCAAACAGCCCCTGCTCCTGGCCCATTTGGGCGTAAAACACCACCTGGAATAGCAGGTCGCCCAGTTCGTCACGCAGATCGCTATAGTCCTGACGCTCAATGGCATCCAGCACTTCGTAAGTTTCTTCCAGCGTGTAAGGGGCAATGGTGGCGAAGGTTTGCTTGCGGTCCCATGGGCAGCCGGCCTGCGGATCGCGCAGCGTTTTCATGATGTTCAGCAAGCGTTGCAACGGAGAAGATTGGGTCATATTGGCATCTCTGGAAAAAGGACGGGCACGAGCATGCAAGGGCGCTGCATGCTCGTGCCCGAGTCAATCGGGGCGAATATATTCGCCCCTACAATAACGGAGGCCAAGGAGCTTGGCCAACAACGATGCGGCGCGAAAGACGCAGGGGATTTAGCTGCCGTGCAGGCGTTTGGCGTCTATCACGTCCGGCAGCTGATTGAGCTTTGCAAGCACCCGGCCCAGCACCTGCTGGTTGTAAATCTCGATGTCCATGTCGATGGTTGCCAACTGCTTTTTGGTGTCGCTCCGGCTGGCTACGCCCAGTACGTTAACCTTTTCGTTGGCCAAAATGGTGGTGATATCACGCAACAAACCGCTGCGATCGTTAGCCATCACGCGCACCACCAGCGAGTAACCGCTGGAGTAGCTTTCCCCCCACACCGCATCCACAATACGTTCTGGCGCGTGCGATTGCAGATCAACCAGTTGATCACAGTCCGCACGGTGAATGGATATGCCGCGCCCCTGGGTGATAAAACCGACAATATCGTCACCCGGGATCGGCTGGCAACAGCGGGCAATGTGGTGCATCAGGTTGCCGACCCCTTCTACCACTACCCGGCCATTGTCTTTGCTGCGCGTCGCTGGCGGGGCTTTATGCTGAACCAACTGACGCAGCGCTTCGCGATCCTGTTCCTCAGCACTTGGCTTGTTGAACTTGCCTTGCAGGAAGTTCACCATCTGATTCAGGCGAATATCTCCACCGCCAATCGCCGCCAAGATTTCATCCAGTGAATTCATGTTGTAACGCGGGATCAGCAGCTTCTCGGCCTCTTTCAGGCTGATACCCAGGTGCTCCAGCTCGCTGTCCAGCATCTGGCGACCAGCCAAAATATTCTTGTCGCGATCCTGCTTACGGAACCAGTTGTGGATCTTGGAGCGTCCGCGGCTGGTTGTGACGTAACCCAGGTTAGGGTTCAGCCAGTCACGGCTTGGGTTTGGTTGCTTCTGAGTGATGATTTCAATCTGATCACCCATCCGTAACTGATAGGTGAACGGCACGATACGGCCGCCTATTTTGGCACCGATACAACGGTGGCCGACATCACTGTGAATATGGTAAGCAAAGTCGAGCGGTGTGGAACCGGCTGGCAGATCCACCACATCGCCTTTCGGGGTAAACACATAAACCCGATCGTCGAACACCTGGCTGCGCACTTCGTCGAGCATCTCGCCGGAGTCCGCCATCTCTTCCTGCCAGGCGATCAGTTTCCGCAACCAGGCAATGCGCTCCTCATAACCGGAACGTACCGTCGCGACCGCGCCTTCTTTGTATTTCCAGTGTGCGGCCACGCCCAGTTCAGCATCTTCATGCATCTGACGGGTACGGATCTGGATCTCAAGCGTCTTGCCGCGTGGCCCCAGGACCACGGTGTGGATCGATTGATAGCCGTTGGGTTTCGGGTTTGCCACATAGTCGTCGAACTCATCCGGCAAATGGCGGAAATGGGTATGTACAATCCCCAAGGCCGCATAACAGTCCTGTAAACGTTCGACCACCACGCGCACTGCGCGTACATCAAACAGCTCGTCAAACGCCAGCGCTTTTTTCTGCATCTTGCGCCAGATGCTGTAAATATGTTTTGGTCGGCCGTAAATGTCCGCCTTAACGCCTTCGTCGCCCATCGCACTGCGCAGCGAAGCAACAAAGTCATCAATAAACTGCTCGCGATCGATACGGCGTTCATGCAGCAGCTTGGCGATGCGTTTGTATTCGTCCGGGTGCAAGTAGCGGAAGCAGAAATCTTCCAGTTCCCATTTCAGTTGCCCGATACCGAGCCGATTGGCCAGAGGAGCGTAGATATTCGAACACTCTTTGGCTGCCAGCACGCGTTCGTCTTCCGGCGCGTCTTTCACTTCTCGCAGGTGGGCGATACGCTCCGCCAGCTTGATCACCACGCAGCGGAAATCCTCCACCATCGCCAATAACATGCGACGCACGTTATCGACCTGCTCGGAGGCCATCGAGTCGTTTTGGGTAGCTTTCAACTGGCGAATAGCGTCCATATCGCGTACGCCATGTACCAGATAGGTAATGCCCTTACCGAACTCTTCGGTCAGGGTATCTTCTTGAACAATGCCGGCATCCACCAACGGGAACAGCAGCGCTGCGCGCATGCTGTCGTTGTCCATGCTCAGAGTCGACAGTATTTCAACCATTTCCAACCCGCGCCACAGTAACAGTGACGCGTTAGGATGGTTCTGGGTTTGTTGCTCACAGTAGCGCCAGGTTGCGGCTAATCGCTCACATGACTGCGGGTTAGGTAGCCCCAAGCTGGCAATCCACTCGTCGAGAGCAAATTCACCAGCCGTGTTCAGATGTGCACTTCTTACCGCAACCATAACCTCTCCCTACTTTGCAGCGACCTCTGGCGCAGAACCGTTAATAAACAGCGCCATTGACTCAAGATGCCCCGTATGCGGAAACCTATCCAACATCCGCACACGCGCAAGACGATAACCGGCGCTCAGCAGCCAGTGCTGTCGCATGCCCGCACAGTAAGGATACAGAAAACGTAAACCTCCCGCTCTGGCGCCAGTTTTACAATATGTGACATCATGCTGACCGCACCCGCACGGGCCAGTTCCAGCATCACCTTATAAAATCCTTGTGCTGCCCAAGGTTGCTGCTCAATGTCTTCGTCCCCATTATCGAGGAAGAAGCAGGCGTTACTCAGCCTTTTCTTATGTGCATTATATTGCCCATTCGCTACCGGTGTGGCAACACCTTCTATGCCCACCACAGCAGCGCATCACGCCAGCGGCAGGATAAAATTGCCCATGCCGCAGGGACAGATCCAATACCCGATCATTGGGTTGAATCCTGAGCCATTCAAGGGCCCGCCCCCCCCTTTACCGGTTTACGCTGTTATTTTCCTGAAGAAAGTCACGCAGACCGAAGTCTAAGCGTAGTCCGTCGACCTGATCATACGGCACTTCTCTGCACGGTTTTTCGCGCTGGCGACGAAATAAATTGCACCATATTTGTCGATTGAGTGCCGGTTCATTTAAAGTAGGCTGTGTTCGGCAATTCTCCCACATTGGACTCCCATGACCAAATACAGCCTGCGGGCGCGCATGATGATCCTTATTCTGGCCCCAACGCTGTTGATTGGTCTGTTGCTCAGCACCTTCTTCGTAGTACATCGCTACAATGAATTACAAGAACAGCTGGTTGATGCCGGTGCCAGTATTATTGAACCTTTGGCGGTGGCCAGCGAGTACGGCATGACGTTCCGCAGCCGTGAGTCGGTCAGGCAGTTGGTCAGCCTGTTGCACCGCCGGCATTCAGATATTGTGCGTTCCATTACCGTATTCGACGCGCAGAACAACCTGTTCGTCACCTCGAATTACCATCACAACGTTGCCCAATTGCAGTTGCCGAAAGGGGTTCCTATCCCCACCGATCTGATGTTAACGCGTCGCGGAGACTCACTGATCTTACGCACCCCAATCCTGGCAGAGAGCCAATATCCGGATCAAACGGCCAATAACGATCCTCAGCAGGACAACCGTCTGGGGTATGTCGCGATCGAACTGGATCTGCAATCAGTCCGGCTACAGCAATACAAGGAGGTGTTTGTCTCCACCCTGTTGCTGCTGTTGTGTATGTGCATCGCTATCTTGTTTGCTTACCGCCTGATGCGCGACGTCACCGGCCCGATCCGCAATATGGTCAATACCGTTGACCGCATCCGCCGTGGACAGCTCGACAGCCGCGTCGAAGGCTTTATGCTCGGCGAACTGCATATGCTAAAGAACGGCATCAACTCAATGGCAATGTCGCTCACCGCATATCACGAGGAGATGCAACAGAACATCGATCAGGCCACCTCCGACCTGCGCGAGACGCTGGAGCAGATGGAGATCCAAAACGTTGAACTGGATCTGGCGAAGAAACGCGCGCAGGAGGCGGCACGTATTAAATCCGAATTCCTGGCGAACATGTCGCACGAGCTCCGTACCCCGCTCAATGGCGTGATCGGCTTTACCCGCCAGATGCTGAAAACCGAAATGAGCGTCACGCAGACCGACTATCTGCAAACCATTGAACGTTCGGCCAATAACTTACTGACCATCATCAACGACGTCCTGGACTTCTCTAAACTGGAGGCCGGTAAACTGGTGCTGGAACATATTCCGTTCTCACTGCGTGAGACCCTGGATGAAGTGATTGTATTGCTGGCGCCTAGCGCCCATGAGAAAGGGCTGGAACTCACGCTCGAC
Organism: Serratia sp. CoH_122_TC_1; assembly: GCF_058191755.1. Taxonomy (NCBI): domain Bacteria; kingdom Pseudomonadati; phylum Pseudomonadota; class Gammaproteobacteria; order Enterobacterales; family Yersiniaceae; genus Serratia; species Serratia sp. CoH_122_TC_1. Next base: position 159,230 of record NZ_JBXWLA010000009.1, on the reverse strand, counting down.
GTACACAACGACGTGCCAGAGCAAGTGATCGGCGATTCGTTACGTTTGCAGCAAATCATTACCAACCTGCTCGGCAACGCGATTAAATTTACCGAAACAGGCAACATTGATATCCGCGTCGAGCTGCGAAGCCAACAAGATCGCCAGATCGAGCTGGAAGTACAAATCCACGACACCGGAATTGGCATATCCGAACGGCAACAGTCGCAATTGTTCCAGGCGTTCCGACAAGCAGATGCCAGTATTTCACGCCGCCACGGTGGGACCGGCCTGGGGTTGGTGATAACCCAGAAGCTGGTGAAAGAAATGGGGGGCGATATTTGCTTCCACAGCCAACTGAATCGCGGATCGACCTTCTGGTTCCACATCACACTCGATCTGCACGAGGGCATGCTGTCGCTGTCGACAAATTTGCCGGACCTGCAAGGCAAGACGCTGGGGTATATCGAAGCTAATCCGATGGCGGCTCAGGCAACGCTCAATATGTTGAGCGCCACCAACCTGGTAATCACCCATACGCCGACGCTCGCCCAATTGCCGAAGAAAAATTACGATTTCCTGCTGGTAGGGGTGCCGATCCCTTTCCGCGACAATATGGCACAACACGAAAGCAAACTGCTGGCAGCACTGCAGATCGCCAATCGTGTGATTCTGGCACTGCCTTGCCAGTCGCAGATCAACGCAGAACAACTCAAACAGCAAGGCGCTGCCGGCTGCCTGATCAAGCCGATCACCAGCAACCGTCTGTTCCCACTGCTGCGTATGGAAGCCCCGCTGCGCCTGCCTGCGCTGCCGGAACGTAAACGTCTGCCTCTCACCGTAATGGCCGTTGATGACAACCCAGCCAATCTGAAGCTGATCGGTACGCTGCTCGCTGAGCAAGTGGAAAAAACGCTGCTGTGTGAAAGTGGAGAAGAAGCGTTAGTGTTGGCACGCGACAACGTGCTGGATTTGATCCTGATGGATATTCAGATGCCAAATATCGACGGTATCCGCACCAGCGAACTGATCCGTCAATTACCACACCACAATTCAACGCCAATCGTCGCCGTCACCGCCCATGCCGTCAGCGGTGAACGCGAACATCTGCTGCAGGCCGGTATGGATGACTATCTGGCCAAGCCGATTGACGAAGCGATGCTCACCCGCGTATTAGCTCGCTACCACAGTGATGAGTCGGAACCATTGGCATCAACCGATGCCCCACTGCAGTCGCTCGATTGGCCCCTGGCACTGCGTCAGGCAGCGAACAAGCCCGATCTGGCGCACGACCTACTCCAGATGCTGCTCGACTTCCTGCCCCAGGTCAGTGGACGGGTACAAGCCCTGCTGGACGGCGCAGCAGACGACAATATTCTCGATTTGATCCACAAGCTGCACGGCAGCTGCAGTTACAGCGGCGTACCGCGTCTGAAACATCTGTGTTTCTATCTCGAACAGCAGCTACGCCTGGGCGTCAGCAATGACGAGTTAGAGCCGGAATGGCTGGAACTGTTGGATGAGATTGGGTTGGTCAGCCAGGCAGCGCGCACTCATCTGGCTTGATACTGTACGCGCACCGGAAATAAAAAAGGCACGCTGTCGCGTGCCTTTTAGGAAGAACGAGCAATTACTGCATCAACAGATACAACGTGGTATCGCCGCGCAGGATGTTCAGTGCCAGCACCGAAGGTTTGCTGTCGAGGATTTTACGCAGTTCACCCAGGTTCTGAATTGGCTGCTGATTAACCCCGAGGATAAAGTCGCCTTTTTTCAAGCCAATACGTGCTGCGGCACTGCCGGCTTTAACGTTATCCACTTTCACGCCTTTCTGGCTACCGGTTTGGCCGTTGCTCAACTCGGCACCTTCAATGCCGGTGTAGATGTTGCCAGATTCAACCTGCGTTTGAGTGCTTTGTTCCAGCGTGACGTCCACGGTAATCGGTTTGCCGTCGCGAATGATACCCAGCGACATTTTGCTGCCGACCGGCAGAGTCCCGATTTCCGCGCGGAATGACGCGAAGCTGGAGATGGCTTTGCCGTTCATGGTAACAATCACGTCACCGGCCTTGATGCCCGCCTTGGCGGCAGAAGACTTCGGCATTACCTGGCTGACAAATGCCCCGCGCTGCGCGTCAACTTTCATCGCTTTCGCCAGTTCAGAGTTCAGCTCGGTACCCATAATGCCCAACTCACCGCGTTTCACCTGGCCATACTCAACCATTTGCGCGGTCAGGTTTTTCACCATGTTGCTTGGTATAGCGAAACCAATACCAATGTTGCCGCCATCTGGCGCCAGAATCGCGGTGTTGATGCCGATCAGCTCGCCGTTCAAATTAACCAGTGCGCCACCGGAATTACCGCGGTTAATCGCCGCATCGGTCTGGATAAAGTTCTCGTAGTTCTCAATATTCAGTCCACTGCGGCCCAGGGCAGAAACGATACCAGAAGTGGCTGTTTCACCAAGCCCGTACGGGTTACCGATCGCGACGGTATAATCACCCACACGCAGTTGGTCCGAGTCCGCCATTTTAATCGCCGTCAGGTTTTTAAAGTCTTTCAGCTGGATCAACGCAATATCAGAGCGAGGATCTTTACCAATCACCTTGGCGTCAAACTTACGGCCGTCGCTCAGTTGAACCTGAATTTTATTGGCGTTGTCCACCACGTGGTTGTTGGTCACCACGTAGCCTTTAGTGGCGTCAATCACCACCCCAGCACCCAACGCCTGGAATTTTTGCTGAGTGCCTTGACCAGGAGCCCCCTGCTCACCACCAGCTCCCTGGCACATCGGCGAACCCTGGAATGGGGAACCATCCTGGCAGAACGGTGAATCCTCACCAAAGAACTGCTGGAACTGCTGCGGCATCTTCGGTGTATTCACTGTGGTGCTGCCTTCGACGTTAATGCTCACCACCGAAGGCATCACTTTCTCCAACATCGGTGCCAAACTCGGCAGTTGCTGGGTACTGGAGGATGCGGTTTCTGCAGCGCTGGCCGTCACCGGGCCCATCGCCATACCAATGCTAAATGCCAGCGCGCTCAGGACTAATACGGTTTTTTTCATCTGTGTGTCTCTTATAAAGTCGTTCAAAAGTATTAGGGTCTTTGTGCATAGTCAGAACATATTAATAACCCGAAGTTCCGGCGCAGATTATTGGTAATAGTAAACAAATATTGTCCGTCTTTACAAAACTAGAAATAGGCGCCGAACGGCTAACGAAAATGCTTAAAATAACATTTATTAGCTCAAGGAATTATTCCGCAGCCATCAATCGGCGGTATTCATCATAAGCATAAAGATCGGTCATACCGCTGATATAATCCTGCAGCAAACGGGCACGGAAATAATATTCACGGATCGCCAATTGCTCGGACGACAGGTGCTGCAATCCTTCAACCGCTTCCACATAGGCCAGCCGATGTTTGGTAGAAAGTTTATGAAACAGGCGCGTTTCAATTGGGTAGGCACGGTGGCTGTCTTCCTGTACCAGACGGGTAAAATCTGCCAATGGCATGGCCAGTAATGGGCTATAGATATCCAGTAACCCGCTGATCACCCGGTAACCCTGCAGCTCCAGCTGCTCAACTTCCGGGTGGTTAAAGACATGTTTAAACGCAACATTCTTGAATATTTTCAGCAGTTGATACGCTGGGCTCGAGTCTTCCAGCAAGGCCTGATTAAAGTTGCCTTGATACACCGCGTCCAGGTTATCAATAAAGCGCTGCGCTGCATGCGGGACTAAACGTGCCACGGTGAACACGCGCAGATACATGAAGAATTGATCTTCGGCACTGCGCCGTGTGCCACCGCGATCGCTCTTGCGAAAAGCACTGGCCACCGTTTTATCAAACAGATCGCCTGGCGAAACTTCACCCCATTCCTGAGTTAAATGCTGGTAAAGCTGTTCGACAGTGAAAATGTTTTTTTCCACTGCGTCTTCCAGGTCGGCGATACAATAAGAAATATCGTCTGCGGCTTCCATAATATAAGTCAATGGGAAACGGTCGAACTCCCCCATATTTAGCTCACGCCGCAGCCTATCGACAAATGCTTCCTCTGCCAGATAAAAACCCGGCTTTTTCATCAGATAGTCGTGACTGGCAGGAATGTCGGCGGCCCAATAGGCTGGACGAGTGTATTTCAGGATACACCCCACCTGCGCATACGTCAGATTTAGCTTCAACAGGGTATACACCAGCCGGATCGCTTGGGCATTGCCTTCGAAATGGCTAAGATCGTGGCGTATGCGGCTACGCAGGCGGTTAAGATCGCTCTCGCCCTCATGCAAACGTAATACGCTGACTTGGCAGCGATCGTGACTGGCAGGTTCGCTGCCGCAGCTGGCGGGATCAAGCCGCTGCGAAAACCAGTCATTGATCGCTGACTCGCCAAAATGACCGAAGGGCGGGTTGCCGATGTCATGCATCAGACAGGCCATTTCAACAATACTTTCAAAGGGGTCGAGCAGTTTGGTCAGACCAAGAGCGTCTATCCGCCCATCCTGCTTGAAGCGATTGAGTATTTCTTTAGCGATATGCCGCCCCACTTGTTGCACCTCCATCGAATGCGTCAGGCGGCTGCGTACCGCTGCATTACGCTCGAGGGGAAACACCTGGGTTTTTTGCTGCAGGCGACGAATGGCGGCTGAATTGACAATGCGCCCGCGATCGCTCTCGAACTGCCGCACAATGTCGTATTCTTCTTCGGCTTCAATTGGCTTGCTGAATGGCCGCTGGAAGCTGATTTTCTGCTTAAAGTCGATCCCGGACATCTGTTTCTCCGCCGTTGCGCCCTGCCTCCGTGATAACAATTCCCGGCGGCAGATGCAACGGATTATCTCTCTATGAGAGCCATGATAGACTATGGCGCAATTCCCACACCCAATCAGCGAGTCTTATTTATGAAAGTAGGCATCATCGGCGCAATGGAACAGGAAGTCACCCTGCTGCGCGATCAAATTGAAAACCGTCAGACCATTCGACGCGCGGGTTGTGAAATCTATACCGGCCAGATCGGCGGCGTTGACGTGGCCCTGCTCAAGTCAGGTATCGGCAAAGTCTCTGCGGCGATGGGTACCACTCTGCTGCTGGAACACTGCAAACCGGACGTGGTGATTAATACCGGTTCTGCCGGTGGCCTGGCCAGCACGCTCAAGGTCGGCGATATCGTGGTATCCGAAGAAGTACGTTATCACGACGCCGACGTGACCGCCTTCGGTTACGAACCGGGCCAAATGGCCGGTTGCCCTGCAGCCTTCGTGGCAAACGACGCGCTGATTGCGCTGGCGGAAAGCTGCATCAAACAACTGAATTTGAACGCGGTACGCGGCCTGATTTGCAGCGGCGACGCCTTCATCAACGGCGCTGAGCCGTTGGCACGCATTCGCGCCACGTTCCCGAACGTTGCTGCTGTGGAAATGGAAGCCGCTGCCGTCGGCCATGTTTGCCACTTGTTCGGTACGCCGTTTGTGGTCGTGCGCGCGATCTCTGACGTTGCTGACAGTGAGTCGCACATGAGCTTTGACGAGTTTCTTTCCGTCGCCGCCAAGCAATCTACACTGATGGTTAACACCATGCTGCAAACCTTGGCTAAGCGCGGTTGATGTGACGCAACGCTTTTCAGTCCTGCTGTGGCTGCTGGCATTATGGATGGCGCTGCCTGCCGGCGCCGCCCAACGGGTGATCAGCCTGGCACCCAACACAACCGAACTGGCCTATGCCGCTGGCATGGGGGATACCTTGCTGGCGGTAAGCGCTTATTCCGACTACCCGCCCGCCGCCCAGAAGCTGGAACAAGTTGCCTCGTGGCAAGGGATCAACCTGGAGCGGGTGCTGGCACTGAAACCGGATCTGATCCTGGCATGGCGCGGCGGCAATCCACAGCGAGTACTGGATCAGCTCGCCGCCTTCGGTATCCCGATCTTTTATGCAGATGCCACCACGATTGATGATATAGCCCAATCTCTGGACAAACTGGCGCAATATAGCCCGCACCCTGAGCAAGCGCATCAGGCCGCAGACGCTATCCGTAAACAAATTGCCGATCTGAAAGCAAAATACCCGCACAATCAGTCACGGCGGGCCCTGCTGCAATTTGGTACCCAACCGCTGTTCACCAGTTCCGGTGCCACGCTACAAAGTCAGGTATTGTCACTGTGCGGCGCGGAGAACATCTTTGCAGACAGCCGTATGCCGTGGCCGCAAATCAGCCGGGAACAGGTGCTGGCTCGCCAGCCACAAGCGATCGTTATTGCGGGCGACCAAAAAGAGATCGCCAGCGTGAAAGCCTTTTGGACACCACAATTGCAGGTGCCGGTGATTGCGCTGAATGGGGATTGGTTCAACCGTCCCGGGCCGCGCATCATGCTGGCAGCACAGCAATTGTGTCATCAATTGGCGGAGCTTCATTAATGCTGGTGTTCTGGCTGGATATTCTCGGCACTGCGGTTTTCGCCATTTCAGGCGTATTACTGGCGGGCAAGTTGCGTATGGATCCGTTCGGCGTGCTCGTCCTGGGCGTCGTCACCGCGGTCGGTGGTGGTACCATCCGCGATATGGCGTTGGCCAACGGCCCGGTCTTTTGGGTTAAAGATCCAACCGATCTGGTGGTAGCAATGATCACCTGCGTGCTGACACTGCTGCTGGTACGTCAGCCACGCCGCTTACCAAAATGGATCCTGCCGGTGTTGGACGCCGTTGGACTGGCGGTTTTTGTCGGCATTGGGGTAAATAAAGCCTTTGCCGCCGATGCCAGTCCATTGGTGGCAATCTGTATGGGTGTCATTACCGGGGTTGGCGGCGGCATTATCCGTGACGTGCTGGCACGGGAAATCCCGATGATTCTGCGAACCGAAATTTACGCCACCGCCTGTATTATCGGTGGCATTGTCCATGCGACCGCCTACGCGACCTTCGGCATGCCCTTACAACAGGCGATGATGCTCGGTATGGGCATTACGCTGGCTATCCGGCTCGCGGCTATCCGCTGGCACCTCAAACTCCCTGCCTTCATCCTTGAACGATAACCAAATCCCGCCCGTATCGGGCGGAACCTTATGACATCCATACGCCATAAGTCGGAATATTAGACCAATTAGTAGCCAAATGTTATTATCAACGCCTTAAAAACCGCTGGAAATCAATGTAATAAACTTTTTAACCCCAAGTTAATTATTCCCCAGCATTGTTAAAACTTATTAACTTTTTGCCGATAAGCCATTATGTGATTGCTTACGGATGGCTATTCCCCAAACTATGAAGAATATTCTCTTTTTATTCAGCGTGCTGCTGTGCAGCCCTTTCGTTTACGCTGGCAATATGAGCGGGAAAATTGGTGTCAGCCTGACCATCGCCCCAATCTGCAGCGTGGATACAGGGGGTTCAACGCCACAGGTAACATGCGGTAATACGGCCAGTGCCCAGCCTAAAGTCACCCGCAGCCCGTTAGCCACAGAGGGCGAAAATGATGCTTACCGAGAACTGATCACGGTGGAATGGTAACCATAAAAAAACCCGCAAACCGATGGGGTTGGCGGGTTTATACGCTGGCTGGTGGGATCACACGCTGAACGAGGATCCGCAGCCGCAGGTAGTTTTGGCGTTCGGGTTAGTCACCACGAAGCGCGAGCCTTCCAGCCCTTCGGTATAATCAACCGAGCCACCGACCAGATATTGCAGGCTCATCGGATCAACAACCAGAGCAACACCCTGTTTCTCGATGGTCATATCACCGTCATTGACCTTATCGTCAAAAGTGAAGCCGTACTGGAATCCGCTGCAACCGCCACCGGTAATGTAAACCCGTAACTTCAGATTCGGGTTTTCTTCGTCAGCAATCAGGACTTTAACCTTACTTGCTGCTGCCTCGGTAAATTGCAGGGGCAGTGCTGTTTCATCACTCATACTCTTTACTCCCAACATTGTTCTGCATCAGGTCGCTACAATGGCGGCCGGATTAATGTTAATGATTATCCAATACCTGAGTGTTGCGTTCAAGTATTCACCGCATTTGTTGTATTTTCTTTACCTGTTTTATCTGCCGCTTCACTGGCCTGCTGCGCTTCCTGACGCTGTAGCGTACGGGCCAATATTGAGGAATACAACGGCTTGCCCCCAAGGAACTGAGCCACCAGCGTAGCACCAAGGCAGGTAATAATCATGGGCAGTATGAGCTGATAGTTATCGGTCATTTCCAACACCAAGACGATACCGGTCAGGGGCGCACGCACTGTCGCAGCGAACAAGGCTCCCATGCCGGCAATGGCGAATGTGCCAGCCTCGATGCCATACTGCGGGAACAAATGAGCACCGGCCAAGCCAAAAGCCGTACCAAACAGCGTGCCCAACGCCAGCATCGGTGCAAAAATCCCCCCCGGGGCACCGGAACCGAAGCACAGTAACGTGGTGATGACCCGGGTAATGAAAATAAACATCAGCATACCGACGCTGTAGTTACCTGCCGCAGCGATCGGGATCAGGCCAAAGCCTCCACCTGCGGCCTCCGGTTGGATCAACCCCAGGATGCCGCAAATGCCGCCGAGCAATCCCCCCATCAGCAAAATCTTGCGCATCTTGCCGCCGTGCAGACGAGCAAACATGTCCTGAGTGCGGAAAATTAGCGCGTTGAACATCACGCCAACCGCGCCGAATATGGCCCCCAGCACCAGGTATAACCAAAGGGTATTAATCGGTGCGGAGGAAAGCTTGCCCACCGCAATCACCGATCCTTCGCCATTGAACAACTGAAACACCACGCTCGACATAATAACGCCGATAAACACCGCTTTAATTGAGATCAGGTTATAGCGGAACTGCGGGCGCATCTCTTCAATGATGAACAGAATGCCGGCCAGCGGCGCATTGAAGGCGGCCGAGAGGCCGGCAGCCGCACCGGTAGCCAGCAGCGAATGACGCGCCTCTGCGCCGCGCATACGGAAAATATCCAGCACCATACGCCCAACGTTGCCCCCCATCTGCACCGTCGGCCCTTCACGACCTAGCACCATGCCCGCCCCAAGCGTCCCCATGCCGCCAATAAACTTCACCGGAATCACTCGCCACCAGCGTACTGGGCGCAGTTCTTCCAATGCGCCTTCAATTTCCGGAATACCCGATCCCCCGGCTTCAGGGGCAAAACGGCGGACCAAATAATAGCCCAGCACGGCCAGCCCGGCAGAAAGAACAAAAGCCAACGGCCACACCAGAATCCAGTAATCAGCGACCTGTGCCAACGCAGAAAGGCGCTGCTGCTGCACCCAATCCACCGCTTTATCAAATGCCACGCCAAGCAAACCGGCCAGAGTCCCCACCACCGCGGCCATGAACAAGACAGCCACGGGCGTTTTATCACGACGCATAAACTGACGCACCATGTCACTCCGTTTGAGTCTTGGAGCCCGTGCGAGCGGTGATTGTTGCTGTAATTCAGTCATAATGGGCTATTCATTAGTGGAGTTAAATGTAATACAAATAGGCAAGTCGAATATTCTAGCGCACCCACTGACCAACCGCCCCCCTAAATAGGTATCTGACTGTGATCGTTTCATATCAGCGAACACTTCACTAGAATAGCGCGGTCAAATCATTCAAAGAGAATCCAGGAGCCGATTTATGAGCTTACACAACAAGTCCGAAAATCTGTATGCGCAGGCACAACAGGTAATCCCAGGCGGGGTTAACTCTCCGGTGCGTGCATTCAGCGGCGTTGGTGGTGTGCCACTGTTTATCGAGCGTGCAGACGGGGCTTACCTGTTTGACGTCGACGGCAAAGCCTATATCGACTACGTCGGTTCCTGGGGCCCGATGGTACTGGGGCATAACCACCCGGCGATCCGCAACGCAGTGATCGAAGCGGCACAGCGTGGCCTGAGCTTTGGCGCGCCTACCGAGATGGAAGTCAAAATGGCCGAGTTGGTCACAGAACTGGTGCCCACCATGGACATGGTGCGAATGGTGAACTCAGGCACCGAAGCCACCATGAGCGCAATCCGCTTGGCGCGTGGCTATACCAATCGCGATAAAATCATCAAATTTGAAGGCTGCTACCACGGTCACGCCGACTGCCTGCTGGTAAAAGCCGGCTCCGGCGCACTGACGCTAGGCCAACCGAACTCACCGGGCGTACCGGCCGACTTTGCCAAACACACCCTGACCTGCACCTTTAACGATCTGGATTCGGTACGTACCGCATTTGAGCAGTACCCTTCAGAGATCGCCTGTATCATCGTTGAGCCAGTCGCAGGCAACATGAACTGTGTACCACCGTTGCCTGAATTCCTGCCAGGTCTGCGCGCACTGTGTGACAAGTACGGTGCCCTGCTGATTATCGACGAAGTCATGACCGGCTTCCGCGTGGCGCTGGCAGGGGCGCAGTCCTATTACGATGTAGAACCCGACCTTACTTGCCTGGGCAAAATCATCGGGGGCGGCATGCCCGTTGGCGCGTTCGGCGGCCGTCGTGACGTGATGGCCGCACTGGCGCCCACCGGCCCGGTTTATCAGGCAGGTACACTGTCCGGTAACCCGATTGCAATGGCCGCGGGCTACGCCTGCCTTACCGAAGTTTCGCAGGTGGGTATCCACCAGACACTGACCGAACTCACAGATATGCTGGCGGATGGCCTGCTGCATGCGGCAAAAGAAGAAAACATCCCGTTGGTGGTAAACCACGTTGGTGGCATGTTCGGCTTGTTCTTTACCGATGCTCCGTCAGTCACCTGCTATCAGGATGTGATGCAGTGCGATGTAGAGCGCTTCAAGCGCTTCTTCCATCTGATGCTGGATGAAGGCGTTTATCTGGCGCCTTCCGCTTTTGAAGCAGGCTTTATGTCCGTTGCGCATAGCAAAGAAGATATCCAACGCACCATCGACGCTGCACGCCGCAGCTTCGCCAAACTGTAAGCTTCGGCAATCCAACAAAAACGGGCGCTAAGCGCCCGTTTTTTATTTCTGGTGGTTAAGCCACATACCGTCTTAGAGCAGGGTGCCGTAAATCGTCAATAGCGCCACCACCACCACAATGATCATTGTTACCTTACGCGCCAACGTTACCGCTGCCCGTGGGGTCTGCACTGGATCCATATGGGGTTCCCGCGCTAATGAGAACTGCGCCAATCGCGTCAACACCTGATACTGCGAAGAATGGCGATCCCCCAACGATGCCACCCATGCTGGCAGCGCTTTCTCACCATGCCCGATCAATGCATAGGCCACGCCGGCCAGGCGCACCGGGATCCAGTCTAACCAGTGCAGCAGATGATCGATGCCCGACTGAGAACGTTCCAACGGGGTATTATGACGCGCCAACCAGGTTTGATAGGCACGCAGGAAAGAATAGCCCGCCAAGGCAATCGGTCCGTAGGGCCCGCAGACGACAAACCAGAACAGCGGCGCCAAATAATAACGGAAGTTAATCCACAGCAACGCGTTCTGCAGTTCACGCAAGCGCAGCTCTTCGCTGCAATCCACTGGCAATCCGTGAATTAGCGCCAGTTCTTCCGCCATCTGATCACTGGCATGTACATCTCCCTGACGTGCTGCCTTCAGATAGGCACGATAGTGTTTGCGCTTAATGCCCGCGCCCACACACAGCAAATCAATAATGATCCACAGCAACAGCGTCACTACGCCGAAAAACAGCCCCTGAGCCAGCCACAGAATCCCCCCTACCACAACCATCCAGGCAAGAGTCATCAGTAACGTCTGTGCTAGTGAAAATCGATGTAACCGATGAAACACCACCTCCAGGCGGTGATCCAACTGCCAATGCTCCCCTAGCTTGAACAAACGTTCCCACGCCAGAACCAGTAACAGCGTAAACAGCGTCATTAGCGACTCCTCTCCTTTTCCATTATTCCAAGCATAGCGTCATCGGGCTTGCCGGGTTGTTCCAGAGATGCCAGATATAACTCCCCGTCAAACACAGGGCTGGGACGATCCTGCTGTGCATGGCGATGTGCGGTGCAGGCATCGGATAATGTATGATTAGCAGCGCAACCAACGTGCTGCTGTGGTACTTGTCACGGCAACAGAGTAGCATGTTCCCTCTACGAACTTACCGTCCATTTCGGAGTTTTCTATGCCGACACGCCGCTACAGTGCCGACAGTCGCCGCACCGAGCTTCTTGAACGAATTGAAAGCGATATCCCCTATGCCGTTGCCCAGGCCCTGCGTGAAGACCTGGGGGGCGAAGTCGATGCCGAACGCGATATTACCGCGCAATTGTTACCGGCCGACACCCAAGCCGAAGCGACCATCATCACCCGTGAACCCGGCATATTTTGCGGCCAACGCTGGTTGAACGAAGTCTTCATCCAATTGGGTAACCAGGTGAAGGTGGAATGGCTGGTGGCAGACGGCGATAGCCTGGTGCCCGATCAACTGCTCTGCAAACTGACCGGCCCGGCACGAGTGCTACTGACAGGTGAACGTACCGCACTGAACTTTGTACAGACGCTTTCTGGCGTAGCGACCGAAGTCAGCCGCTATGTGGCACTGTTACAAGGCACGCAAACTCGCCTGCTGGACACCCGTAAGACTTTGCCTGGGCTGCGCACCGCGCTGAAATATGCGGTGTTGTGCGGCGGTGGCAGCAACCACCGGCTGGGGCTATCCGACGCCTTCCTGATCAAAGAAAACCACATCATTGCCTCCGGTTCGATTAAAAAGGCGGTCGAGAAAGCGTTCTGGCTGCATGCCGACGTGCCCGTCGAAGTCGAAGTGGAGTCGCTGGATGAATTACAACAGGCGCTGGATGCCGGCGCCGACATCGTCATGCTGGATAACTTCAGCGTTGAGATGATGCGCACCGCTGTGGCGCAAACTCAGGGCCGTGCTCAACTGGAGGTTTCAGGTAATGTCACCAGTGACACCCTGCGCACCTTCGCCGAAACCGGCGTGGACTACATTTCCGTTGGTGCTCTGACCAAGCACGTGACCGCCCTCGATCTGTCGATGCGCTTCAAATAATGCCCCGCCTTCCCGCTGCAGCGGGGAGGTATTCCCCATCAACATTGCGACATCCCCCCCAATGTTGTAACCCCTGCTGCAAACACAACGCATTACGCTGGAAACACACCGCAAAACGCCGCTAAGCCCCTCGAAGCCTCTATCCCTAGCGTTTACCCTGCCCTCCACATTCATTAGGAGGCAACAACAGATGGAAACACAGCGCGGTTTTACCTTGATCGAATTGATGGTGGTGATCGCCATTATTGCGATCCTCAGCGCCATTGGCATTCCCGCCTATCAGCGGTATATCCAAAAAGCAGCGATGACCGACATGCTGCAAACCATGACCCCATATAAAATGGCCGTTGAGTTATGTGTACTCGACAATGGCGTACCCACTGCGTGCAACGCCGGCAGTCAAGGCATCCCTACAGGCGGGACATCACGTTATGTCAGCGCAGTTCAGGTCAGCCAAGGTGTTATTTCGCTGACCGGCACACAAACGCTTCAGGGGCTGACGGTGACGCTCACCCCAACTCAAAATACCCGCGGTCTGACCCGCTGGACCCGCCAGTGCAGCAGTGACAACACCAACTTGCAAGAGACCTGCCAAGAGGTCTTCCGTTTTGATACAACCAACACGACGCCAACACCATGAGTGTGACGATCAGCGATGAAATCCATGCACTGTGCCGACGCTATCAGGCGTTGGCACTCAGTGAAGACGAGTACTGCCTGAACGTTGCCCTGGCTGAAGAAGCGCCTCCAGCATTGCTAACGGCCCTGCGTTTCGCCACCGGTAAACGCATTCATCTGGAACAGTGGCCAGCAGCCCGGTTAGAGCTGGAGCTAAATCACCGTCAAATACAGGGCGACCACTTCCAACAAGCCCTTCAGGAACCTGAACCAGAGACCCCCTCATTAAATGATGACAGTGACGCCCCCGTCGTACAGTTCATTAATCAGACCTTGCGCATCGCCATTCAACGGCGCGCTTCGGATATTCATGTTGAACCTTACCAGCAGACGCTGCGTATCCGGCTGCGCATCGACGGCGTACTACAAGCCATAGCGTCACCACCTTTTGCACTGGCCGCACGCCTTACCGCCCGGCTGAAGATCATGGGGCAACTGGACATTGCCGAACGACGCCTGCCGCAAGATGGTCAGCTCAGCGTACAGTTGGATAACGCGACATACTCAATGCGCATCGCCACCTTACCCACGCTGCACGGTGAAAAAGTGGTGCTGCGGATCCTGCACACTGAGCGTCAGGAGCTACCGTTGGAGCAGTTGGGCATGGATCAGACTGCGCTGGCACAGTTTGCCGCAGCGCTGTCCTGTCCTCAGGGCCTGATCCTGGTCACCGGCCCGACGGGTAGCGGTAAAACCGTTACACTCTATAGCGGCCTCCGCCAGTTAAATGACGCGCAGAGCAATTTATGCAGTGTCGAGGACCCCATTGAGATCCCACTGTTTGGCGTCAACCAAACGCAGATTAACGCCAAAACCGATCTGGATTTCTCTCGCGTTTTGCGCGCCTTACTGCGGCAAGATCCGGATATCATCATGATCGGTGAAATCCGCGATCGAGAAACGGCAGAAATCGCGGTTAAAGCGGCGCAAACCGGTCATCTGGTGCTTTCCACATTGCACACCAACTCCACCAGCGAAACGCTAACGCGCCTGACCCATATGGGCATTCCCGGTTATTTGATTGCCGCCTGCCTGAAATTGGTGATTGCCCAACGACTGGTGCGCAAACTTTGCCGTCACTGCCGTTATCAACAAAGCGGGGAGGTGCACTTCCCCACTGCAATTTGGGCTGACCCTCTGCACCCCTGGCAAGCCGATGGCTGTGAACACTGTTTCAGCGGTTACTATGGCCGTATCGGAGTCTATGAATTGTTGACCATCACACCAGAGGTGCAGACCGGCCTATTGCAAGGTGCAGCCCCTGCTCAATTAGCCGATATTGCACGACAGCAGGGGCAAGCAACATTGTTGCAAGCCGGGTTAACGTTGGTTTCTCAAGGTGTTACCTCGCTTGAAGAAGTGTATCGCATTGTCGGCATCATTATTGCCGACACCGGAGAGGCACCGTGAAAAACTTACGCCTTTTCCTCTGGCAGGCGATTGACTCGCAAGGCCAACTGCACCAAGGGGAATTGATGAGCCCCGAAAAGAACAGGGTCAGCCTGTGGCTTATCGAACAAGGGCTGCAGCCCTACAAAATTGACAGTGGTAAACGCATTCCCCCCAGCCAGTGGCGCGGAGACCCCCTGATCCAATTCACTCGTCAGCTTGCCACTTTGTTGCAGGCCGGGCTACCGCTGGTTAGCGGATTACAACTCCTGGCAGCAGAACACCCTTCCGCCGCCTGGCGCTGTTTGCTACGGGAGCTCAGCGAATTGGTGCAGCAAGGCCAGCCGTTTTCGGAAGCCATCGCCGGACAAACGGCCATATTCCCTTTGATCTACCGCCAGTTGATCGCCATTGGGGAGCTCACCGGCCACCTGGATGAATGCTGCCTACAGCTTGCCCAACAGCAGGAAGCCCATCAAAAGCTGCAGAAGAAAGTGGTTAAGGCACTGCGTTATCCCTTGTTTATCTGCGCTGTAGCGCTACTGGTGAGCATGCTAATGCTGGTCATGGTGTTGCCGGAGTTTGCCGGTGTCTACCAGTCATTCAATGCGCCCCTGCCGTGGTTTACTCAAGGACTTCTGAATCTTTCCGCCCTGTTGATCGAGAGCGGCCCCTGGCTAGCCCTCGTACTGTTCTGTATGACGCTGGCTTATTTTCACCGTCTGCACCCGCAACCACGATGGCGCAGGCGTGAACAGGCAGCGCTACTCCACCTGCCGCTGATTGCGCCCTTGATCAAAGGCGGCTGTCTAAGCCAAATATTCCGCATTCTGGCGATGACCCAGCAAGCCGGGTTAACGCTGATTGAAGGCTTGAACGCAGCCGCACTGTCGATAGATAACCTGTTTTACCGTCAGGCAATTGAGAAGGTGCAGCAACAGATTGCGCAAGGGCACACTTTCCACAGCGCGTTGAAGCAACAAACGCTTTTCCCTTCGCTGTGTCAGCAGTTGGTACGGGTTGGCGAAGAGTCGGGATCGTTAGATACGCTGCTGGGCAAACTTGCTCTGTGGCATGAGCAGCAAACCTTTGAGCGGGCCGACACCCTGGCGCAAACGCTGGAACCCATATTGATGCTGGTGGTCGGTGGGATCGTAGGCACACTGGTGATCGCAATGTACCTGCCGATATTTCAGTTGGGGAATGTGTTGGGATGAACCTGAAGACAAACATGGGCGCAGCAAAACACTGCACCCACAATTTAGCTACGTGCAAGCAAGCCAGATTACTTGCTGCCGAAAACGCGGTTTTCCTGCTCCGCTACGCGGATGAAGGTGGTACGTTTGGTCAGCTCTTTCAGACGTTCTGCACCGACATACGTACAGGCAGAACGCAGGCCGCCCAAGATGTCACGAACGGTAAACTCAACCTCACCGCGCAAAGGCAGCTTAACGGTTTTGCCTTCTGCTGCCCGGTACTCAGCAACGCCACCAACGTGGCGTTTCATGGCTGACTCGGAGCTCATGCCGTAGAACAGCATGAATTTCTCACCGTTCTCTTCCACAACGGTCCCTTCGCACTCGTCGTGGCCGGCCAACATGCCGCCTAACATGACAAAGTCCGCGCCACCACCAAAGGCTTTCGCAACATCACCCGGCACGGAACAACCACCGTCGCTGACAATCTGGCCACCAAGACCATGTGCCGCATCGGCGCACTCGATCACTGCAGACAGTTGCGGATAGCCAACGCCCGTTTTCACTCGGGTGGTGCAGACTGAGCCAGGGCCAATACCGACTTTAACGATATCGGCACCGGACAGGATAAGTTCTTCAACCATTTCGCCAGTGACGACGTTACCGGCACAAATCACATGTTTTGGACAGGCCTCACGCGCTTTCTGTAAGAAAGCGACAAAATGCTCTGAGTAACCATTAGCCACGTCGATACAGATAAACTTCAGCCCCGGAGACAGAGCCAAAATCTGCTGCATCTTCACAAAATCGGCGTCGGAGGTACCGGTTGAAACCATAACGTGGCGCAGCACTGAGGCCGGGACGCGTTGCACAAAAGTGGCCCATTGCTCAACGGTGTAGTGTTTGTGTACGGCAGTGAGAACGTCGAAGGAAGCCAGGGCCTCTGCCATGCTGAAGGTGCCGACTGAGTCCATGTTGGCGGCAATAATCGGCACACCGGACCAGTTCAAGCCAGAATGTTTGAAGGTAAACTGACGTTCCAGCTCAACCTCTGAACGGCTTTTCAGCGTAGAACGTTTAGGACGGATCAGCACATCTTTAAAGCCTAACTTCAAATCTTCTTCAATACGCATGACTAATGATTTCCTGGTTTATGGCGACGGATCGCAGAGAGTATTCGAACCTATACCCTATAAAGTTGAAGTTTCAGCCAGCAACGCTGTAACTTGAAGAATGGCGGGTATAGATTAATGCCAGTTCCAGTGACGCTATCATACGCGCTAATAATCCCCGGACAAGACTGCGAATTCTCGATTATTTACGCTACAATCCGACAAATTTACCTGCGAAACCGCAATGTGAGCTCCCGCTCATTTTTCCTTTCTGGCTGCGGTTTTTATCAACGTACAACGCTAGCGACCAGACAAGCGCCACCTGCTGACTTGCACTTCTGCGCGATCGCTTTATGATTCGTCTATTATTTTTTTATGAATACCAGGTGCATTTCCTACCATGGCCTACATTGTTGCGTTGACAGGAGGTATCGGCAGCGGTAAATCAACCGTAGCGGATGCCTTTGCACGCCACGGCGTGACGGTGGTCGACGCTGACGTCATTGCGCGGCAAGTTGTTGAGCCAGGCACCCCGGTTCTGGCAACCATCGCCGATCGTTTTGGTAATGAAATGTTGCAGCCTGACGGCACACTTAACCGTGCGGCACTGCGTCAGCGTATCTTCAGTAACCCTGATGAAAAACGCTGGCTAAACCAACTGCTGCATCCGCTGATTCATCAGGAAACCCAACGCCAATTGGCGCAAGTCACTAGCCCCTATGCACTTTGGGTCGTACCACTGCTGGTGGAGAATAACCTGCAGGCGCGTGCTGACCGCGTGTTGGTGGTCGACGTTGACAGTGAAACTCAGTTGGCCAGAACCATTGCCCGCGACGGTATCAGCCGTCAGCAGGCGCAGAACATACTGTCCGCACAGGTCACGCGTGAACAGCGTCTGGCCGCAGCTGATGACATAATTGATAATAGCGGCGCTGCTCAGGGGATAGAGCCATTAGTTGCCGCACTGCATCGCCGTTACCTTGAGCTGGCGGCATCAGCGACCCGACAGGATTAAACTGAATGAGTGATGTTTCCCCAAGCGTTCTTTTTGAACACCCGTTGAATGAAAAAATGCGCACCTGGTTGCGTATGGAGTTTTTACTGCAACAGTTGCACGGCCAGCGCGCATTGAGTGAAACAGCCATCGCCTTGACGTTCTTCCGTACCATTGCCGATCTGCTGGACGTACTGGAACGTGGCGAAGTACGCACTG
Organism: Serratia sp. CoH_122_TC_1; assembly: GCF_058191755.1. Taxonomy (NCBI): domain Bacteria; kingdom Pseudomonadati; phylum Pseudomonadota; class Gammaproteobacteria; order Enterobacterales; family Yersiniaceae; genus Serratia; species Serratia sp. CoH_122_TC_1. The sequence goes on along the minus strand of NZ_JBXWLA010000009.1, from coordinate 140,693 downwards.
AGTTACTGAAAGAGCTGGAACGTCAGCAGCAAAAACTGCTGGCATGGTCCGATGTGCCCGGCGTTGATATGTCGCTGGTGGATCAGTTGCGCAACCAGTTAAAACACTGTGCTGCCGCCCTGATGTCCGCCCCGCGCCTCGGACAATCGCTGCGTGAAGACCGGCTGATTAGCCTGGTGCGCCAACGTCTGAGCATCCCTGGCGGTTGTTGCAGTTTTGACTTACCAACGTTGCACATGTGGATGCATGCGCCTCAGCAGGAACGGAATGGCGACGTCAGTCAGTGGCTGCAAACGCTCGAACCGCTGAACCAGGCACTGACCATGGTGCTGGATCTTATTCGCCAATCCGGGTCATTTCGCAATCAAATCAGTCTGAATGGCTTCTTCCAGGATAACGCTGAAGGGGCCGATCTGTTGCGCTTGCGCATCAACCTGGCCCACCAGCTTTACCCACAGATTTCTGGCCACAAGACGCGCTATGCGATCCGCTTTCTGCCGCTGGACAGTGAGTTTGGCACAGTGCCGGAGCGATTAACCTTTGAGTTGGCCTGTTGTTAACCCAATGAAATAAAAACCTTTCATACGTTGGAAGGGTGTAAGGAACTGATATGACGACCGTAGTGAAATGCCCAACCTGTGGCAAAGGTGTGGTATGGGGTGAAGTCAGCCCATTCCGCCCATTTTGCAGCAAACGCTGTCAGCTGATTGATCTGGGCGAATGGGCTGATGAAGAAAAACGCATTCCCAGCAGCAGTGATTTGTCAGAAAGCGAAGACTGGAGCGAGGCAGACGATCGCTGATCGTCGTGCTTACCGGCCTGGCATTTACCAGGCCGGCTGCTTTACTGCGCAGCGTTAGCCTGCGCCACCAGCAGTTTAATAATACTGACATTGGCTTCTGGGAAGTCTTCCTCCCGTAAATCAGCCTGCTTCACCCAGCGCATTGGCTGCCCTTCGCGGCCAAACGGCTCGCCCGCCCAGCTCTCCACCAAATAAAAATTCAACGTCACGATACGATCGCTAAAGTGGTGCTCAAGGACTTCCAGCAGCTCTGCACGTTCGGCCTCAATGCCGGTCTCCTCCAGCAGCTCACGCTTAAGCGCCTGTTCCGCCGTCTCACCCTGCTCAATCTTACCGCCTGGAAACTCCCAAAAACCGGCCATATGTGAATCGGCCGCTCGCCGGGTAATAAAGATTTCCTGCTGGGCGTTACGAATGATGCCGACAGCAATGTTCAGGTGTTTCATCGCATTCTCCTGATTGATTCATTCATTAGGGCCGCAGTTCGCCCCAAAAAACAGGGGTTCAGCATGCTGAACCCCTGGGTTTTATTGGTTACACACCGCCGGATTTACTTCTGCAGACGGCCGTGGCACTGCTTGTATTTTTTACCGGAACCGCAAGGGCAAGGATCGTTACGGCCAACTTTGCGTTCTGCGCTCGCTGGTGCATCAGGATCTTCGGTAACAAGCGCGTTTTCTTCGTAATGGCTCAACTGTTGCTGTTTAGCCAAGCGCTCAGCTTCTTCGCGGCGTTGCTGTTCCAGTGCTTCAACCTCTTCCGGCATCCGCACCTGCACTTTGCTCAGCACGCTGATCACTTCATGTTTCAGTGACTCAAGCATGGTCGCAAACATGTTGAAAGACTCACGTTTGTATTCCTGCTTAGGATCTTTTTGCGCATAACCACGCAGGTGGATACCCTGGCGCAAGTAGTCCATGGCCGCAAGATGCTCTTTCCACAGTGAGTCCAGCGTTTGCAGCATCACGCCTTTTTCGAAGTTGCGCATCATCTCGGCGCCAACAACTTCTTCTTTACGTTTGTACTCTTCTTTGGCTGTTTCCAGAATACGCTCACGCAGCGTTTCTTCGTGCAGCTCTGGCTCTTTATCCAACCATTCTGCAATTGGCATATCCAGATCGAAGTCGTTCTTCAGGCGTTCGGTCAGCCCCTGAACATCCCACTCTTCTTCCAGTGACTCTGGCTGAATGTAAGCGTCGATAGTGGTTTTGAACACATCTTCACGGATGCTGCTGATGGTTTCGCTAACGTCAGATACGTCCAGCAGCTCGTTACGCTGGCTGTAGATAGCACGGCGCTGATCGTTGGCCACATCATCGTATTCAAGCAGCTGTTTACGGATATCGAAGTTACGGCTTTCCACTTTGCGCTGTGCGTTGGCAATGGCTTTGGTGACCCACGGGTGCTCAATGGCCTCACCTTCTTTCATACCCAGTTTGCGCATCATGTTGGAAACGCGATCAGAGGCGAAAATGCGCATCAGGGCATCTTCCATCGACAGGTAGAAACGGGATGAACCGGCGTCCCCCTGACGACCAGAACGGCCACGCAGCTGGTTATCGATACGGCGAGATTCATGACGCTCGGTACCAATAATGTGCAAGCCACCTGCGGCTAACACGGCATCATGGCGAATTTTCCAGGCCTCTTTAATTGCAGCAATTTGTTCTTCAGTTGGATCTTCCAACTGGGCAATTTCTGCCTGCCAACTGCCACCCAAGACGATATCGGTACCACGACCCGCCATGTTGGTGGCGATAGTAACCGCTGACGTCTGCCCGGCTTGCGCAACAATATCCGCTTCCATGGCGTGGAACTTGGCGTTCAACACCTTATGGGCAATACCGGCCTTCTCGAGTTCACGCGAAACCACTTCAGATTTCTCGATTGAAATCGTACCAACCAGTACTGGTTGGCCGTTGGCGGTACGCTCACGAATGTCTTCAATGATAGCGCCAATCTTCTCCAGTTCAGTCATGTAGACCAAATCAGGCATATCTTTACGCAACATTGGGCGGTTAGTCGGCACCACAATGGTATCGAGCTTATAGATAGAGCTGAATTCGAAGGCTTCGGTATCGGCAGTACCGGTCATCCCGGCCAGCTTCTCGTACAAGCGGAAGTAGTTCTGGAAGGTGATCGATGCCAGCGTTTGGTTCTCGTTCTGGATTTCCACGCCTTCTTTGGCTTCAACTGCCTGATGCAGACCATCAGACCAGCGACGACCGTGCATAGTACGACCGGTGTGTTCATCAACGATGATGACTTCACCGTCTTTTACGATGTAGTCAACGTCACGGGTGAACAGTACGTGGGCGCGTAACGCAGCCGTTACGTGGTGCATCAGCATAATGTTGGTTGGTGAGTACAGTGACTCCCCCTCCTCCATAATGCCGGCGTCCATCAGCATTTCTTCGATCAGGATCAGACCGCGTTCGGTCAGGTGTACCTGACGCGCTTTCTCGTCAACCGAGAAGTGGCCTTCGCCCTGGAAGGTATCTGAGTCTTCTTTTTCCTGACGAATCAGTTTAGGAATCAGTTTGTTAACCTTGATATACATCTCCGAGCTGTCTTCAGCCGGACCCGATATGATCAAAGGAGTACGCGCTTCATCGATCAGGATGGAGTCAACCTCATCCACCAACGCATAGTGCAGCTTACGCTGAACGCGTTCCTCAGGGCTGAATGCCATGTTGTCGCGCAGGTAGTCAAAACCGTATTCGTTGTTGGTACCGTAGGTAATGTCTGCGGCATAGGCTTCACGCTTAGCCGGTGCTGGCATACCTGGCAGGTTAATGCCGATGCTTAGACCGAGGAATTCGAACAATGGACGGTTGTTTTCGGCGTCACGCTGTGCCAGATAGTCGTTCACGGTGACCACGTGCACACCACGGCCACTCAAGGCGTTCAGGTAAGCCGGCAGGGTTGCGGTCAGAGTTTTACCTTCACCAGTACGCATCTCTGCAATACAGCGATCATTCAGTACCATACCGCCCAACAGCTGTACGTCGAAGTGACGCATGCCGAATACGCGCTTACTGGCCTCACGCACGACCGCGAAAGCTTCCGGCAGCAGGTTTTCCAACACTTCGCCCTTTTCCAGGCGCGCACGAAACTCGTTGGTTTTGGCTTTCAGTTCGTCATCGGACAGTTTTTCCATGTCCGGTTCCATCTGGTTGATCAGCTCAACCGATTTGCGCATGCGGCGCAGCGTACGATCGTTACGGCTACCAAAAACTTTGGTCAATAATTTCACTAACATGATGTTTGATATCTCTGTCATGACGGCCAACACAGGCAGTCAATTTGCTGTTATTTTTTAGGTTTTTTGTCGCCCGGCGGGCAAAAATCAGATTAGGGCAGCGGGCCCGGCGCGAATGCCCTGCACCTGTGCGAGCCACAACCCGGTCTGATGCTGCGCAAAGGCAGGCAGTACGGCATGGTGGGTATCACGAATGATGGTTGGCGGCTTCGGCTCATGCGTCAGCAGCGCGTTAAGCGTAGAAAGCAGCGCCAGTTGCGCTACCTGCAAAGGGGGTTCAGCCACTTCCGCTTCGTTTTCCTGCACGCGCGCATAGACGGCCTGCGGCGCAAGAGCAAAAGAAAGGTGACGAATGACGGTGCGAAGCGCATGCTGGTGCCAGTAATCGACACTGAAGGTCGGGCGGCGATGCGCTTCTTGCAGTAACGCCAGGCTCTTAAAGGCATTACTGGCGGAATTTTGCCGGTTCAGGCTGGACGAGGTGCTCGGCAGAGCGGCTTGATCAGGTGCGCCGGACAGATTTGAAGGTACGCCAAGCGTGGCCGCAACCATCCCTAACAGGAGATGGGGCCAGAAATAACGTCTGCCAAATTGTCGCCAACGATTTAGAATACCGATCACGAGTTTATTATCCGCCGGAGCCCATTATGCGCGATAGCCGTCCACAATTATTAGATTCCCTGTTCGACGACGCGTCTGCAGAAGACAAAGGGCCTCTGCATAACGTCCAGCAACGCGCAGTGGCGCTGCTTAAGCTTAACCGTGCAGTGAAAGGTCTGTTACCGGTTCAACTGCATCCTTGGTGCCGCGTCGCGAATTTCCGACAGGGTATTTTAGTGCTAGAAACGGCAAATGCCAGCTGGATGATGCGCCTACGCTACGAACAACCGGCTTTATTATCTGCACTACGAGCGCAAATTCTACCATCATTGTCGTCGATCGACATCAGGATTAATCCGGCCTTGATGGCAAAAGGGAGCAACCTTGCGCAGAACACCGCAAAAAACGCGGGAAATGCACAGCCGAGCGCACCGATGCGTCATCTGAGCGAGGAAAGTGCTAAAGAATTAAGGGGATTGGCGAGCAGAAGCCCAGAAAAACTGCGCAAGATATTGGAACGACTGGCGTCGTTGGCCGGAGAGAGTGCCAACGCGACCAGTCGTGATAAGTAATCAGCGGTATCGACTTATGCCAATACGGTAGACGGAGCTTTGAATGCCAGTGGCATTTCTGCTTCGTCCTGGAAAGTGACGTATTCCCACGCTTCCTGTTTTGCCAGAACGGCTTGCAGCAACTTGTTGTTCAGCGCATGGCCAGACTTGTACGCGGTAAACGCGCCAATGATGTTGTGGCCGCACATGAACAGATCGCCGATAGCATCCAGCATTTTGTGACGAACAAATTCGTCTTCAAAACGCAGGCCATCTTCGTTCAGAACGCGATAGTCATCTACCACGATGGCGCAGTCAAAGCTGCCGCCCAACGCCAAACCACGTGACTGTAAGTATTCAATGTCACGCATAAAACCGAATGTACGCGCACGGCTGATTTGGCGCACGAACGAGTCGGCAGAGAAATCCAGGCGGTAGCGTTGCGTACTGGCGTCGATCGCCGGGTGGTTGAAGTCGATGGTGAAGTCCAGGCGGAACCCGTTATGCGGGGACAGCTCAGCCCACTTGTCGCCATCTTCAACACGCACGGTGTCTTTCAGACGCAGGAATTTCTTCGCAGAGTTCAGTTCTTCGATGCCGGCATCCAGCAACAGGAAGACGAACGGGCTAGCACTACCGTCCATGATTGGGATCTCGGCGGCGTCAACTTCGATAACGATGTTGTCGATGCCCAACCCAGCCAGCGCGGCATTAAGATGCTCAACGGTAGAAATACGCACGTCATGCTCATTCACCAGGCAAGTACAGAGCATGGTATCACGCACGGATTTTGCATCAGCCGGAAAATCAACCGGTGGATTCAAGTCAGTGCGACGATAGATGACCCCGGTATTAGCCGCCGCGGGGCGCATTGTCAGCGTGACTTTCTTGCCGGTATGCAAACCGACACCCGTCGCCTGAACAATACGTTTTAATGTCCTTTGTTTGATCATCGTTTTATCTCGCAATGTTATCAATCCTACCGACCAAGCATACAGCATGGCCGGCGGGACAGTTTAGCACAAAGAGCGGAGATTCCAAATTCTCAGGATATTCTTAGTCTGCCTGCTTACGCAGGAAAGCAGGAATATCAAGATAGTCGGGCTCTTTATTAGGCTGCGCAGTCGGATCGTTAACTACCTTGGCGGCAGGTTTCACTTCCTGCGGCAACGGCGACATGCCGTGCTGCTGGTAGCGATGATCCATCACTGGCTGGCTAGCCTGTTTGTTGGTCACCAGCGTGATTTCTGGACGTTTGTCCATGCCGATACCCGTCGCAACCACGGTCACGCGCAGTTCGTCGTTCATTTCCGGATCCAATGAGGTACCGATAACCACGGTGGCATTGTCGGAAGCGAAAGCACGAATGGTGTTACCCACGGTTTCGAACTCATCCAGACGCAGGTCAAAGCCAGCGGTGATGTTGACCAGCACGCCGCGAGCACCGGACAGGTCGATGTCTTCCAGCAGTGGGCTGGAGATCGCCATTTCCGCCGCTTCTTCAGCACGGTCTTCACCACAGGCAACGCCAGAACCCATCATCGCATAGCCCATTTCGGACATCACGGTGCGCACGTCAGCGAAGTCGACGTTCATCAGGCCTGGACGGGTGATCAGTTCGGCAATACCCTGCACCGCACCTTTCAGTACGTCGTTGGCCGCGCCGAACGCGTCCAGCAGAGAAATGCCACGACCCAGAACTTTCAACAACTTGTCGTTCGGGATAGTGATCAATGAGTCCACGTGTTTGGACAATTCTGCGATACCCTGCTCAGCGAATGCCATGCGTTTCTTGCCTTCAAAATTGAAAGGCTTAGTCACCACGGCCACTGTCAGAATACCCAAATCTTTAGCCACTTCAGCAACAACTGGCGCTGCACCGGTACCGGTACCGCCACCCATGCCGGCTGCAATGAAGACCATGTCTGCACCATCCAGTGCGGCGCGCAGGGCTTCACGGTCTTCTTCCGCTGAATTGCGACCCACTTCAGGGTTCGCGCCTGCCCCCAGACCTTTGGTAATACCGCTACCGATCTGGATGGTTTGGCCAACTGCCGTTTTACGAAGCGCCTGAGCGTCTGTATTAACGGCAAAGAATTCAACACCTTCGATGCGCTCGCGCACCATGTGTTCAACGGCGTTGCCACCGCCACCGCCGACGCCGATGACTTTAATCACCGCGTCATTGGTTAGTTCCATTGGTTCAAACATAGTTTCTCTCCGTTTTGTGCCTGTCGCTGCGAGATCATAAAAAGATTACTCAGCATGATCTCTTTGTTGAAACATTAAAACTCTTTTCTCAGCCAGCTATTGATGCGTTTAAACCAATTGCCCACTGAGGCGCGTTTTTCTACTTCTGCCTCACCACTCAGGTGAGACTCTTTTCCATAGTGCAGCAGACCTACCGCCGTAGAGTAGTAAGGCTCCTGCGCATAATCCGTCAGACCCGTGATGTTCAAGGGTTGGCCGATGCGTACCTGGGTGTGGAACACCCGTTGCGCACAAGCTGCCAGGCCATCAATTTGGGCAGCGCCACCGGTCAGCACAATACCTGCTGCCAAATGATGCTTCACCCCTTGCTGACGCAGTTGCTCCTGCAATTGCAAAATTTCATCGTTAACCAGATTCAACAGTTCGGTGTAGCGTGGCTCAATAACTTCAGCCAGTGTCTGTCTTTGCAGACTACGAGGAGGACGCCCCCCAACGCTTGGCACCTCTACACTTTCATCCTTGCTAACAATCGACCCAAGCGCACAGCCGTGTCGAACTTTGATCGCTTCCGCATCTGTCGGCGGCGTGCCGAAGGCGTAGGCGATATCGCTGGTGACCACGTTCCCGGCGTAAGGGATCACTTTGGTGTGGCGCAACGCACCGCCGGTGTACACCGCCATATCCATGGTGCCTCCGCCGATATCCACCACACAAACACCGAGTTCGCGCTCATCTTCGGTCAGGACTGCATAGCTGGCAGCCAAACCGGCGAAAATAAGTTGGTCTACTTTCAGACCGCAACGTTCTACTGCTTTAACAATGTTCTTCGCCATGTCGTTATGACAGGTGATCAGATGCACCTTGGCTTGCATACGCACGCCGGACAACCCAACGGGGTTTTTGATGCCTTCCTGATAATCGATAGCGTATTCCTGAGGGATGACGTGCAGGATGCGGTGTTCGTCACGCACGCGTACCGATTTAGCGGTATGCACTACGTTCTCGACATCTTCCTGTGTCACTTCCTCTTCGGAAATAGGAACCATCCCTATTTCGTTCTGGCAACTGATGTGTTTACCCGATAATGCGAGGTAAACCGAAGAAATCTGACAATCAGCCATCAATTCGGCCTGATCGATAGCGCGCTGTACGCACTTCACTACCGACTCAAGGTCGTTAACGCCACCCTTATCCATACCGCGAGACGGGCAGCTGCCCACCCCGATAATGTTGACCATGCCATCGGGCAGAACTTCCCCTACTAATGCGGAGACTTTTGCAGTACCGATCTCCAGCCCAACTACCAGTTTTCTGTCCGTCGACTTGATCATTGTTGTTTTGCCTGTGCCTGATTCTGTTGCTGATTACTGTTTTGCTGATCGCCTGCTGCCTGCGGGTCGATAAACACTGGGGCCCAACCTACCGATGCGCCGGACTCATAACGTAAGTCGACATAGCTGACTCGCTTACTCTGAGCCTGCCCCTGCTGCTGCAATACCGGGTAAAGCTCGATAAAGCGCTGCAGGCGTCCGGTGCGATCGTCGCGTCCCAGCTCCAGCCGAACATCATTATCCAAAGCCAGCTGCCAGGAATGGCGGGCACTCATGGCCGCCATTTTCAGCGTATATTTGCTGGCTGCTAGCATGCTGCTCATGGCCCGATAACCTTCCAGAACATCCTGCTCGCTCCCTTCCGGACCATAGAGCAGCGGCAATTTTTGTTTGCCAATTCGTTCTGCTGGCACGCTGAAGGACTTGCCTTCGGCATCCACCATGTGCAAATCATTCCAGCGCGCTACCGGGACATATTCCACCAGGTGGATTTTCAGCTCATCCGGCCATTGCTTGCGCACGCTGGCCTGCTTGATCCACGGCAGGCGTTCAATCTGCTGCTGGATGATATCCACATCCTGCGTCATGAACGTACCCGGCGATCCCAACGCCAAAATTGCCTGGCGAATATCGTCGTTGGTGGTGTAGTGACGTTCACCGGTCACCACCAGTCGTGACAGCGGCAGGCGGCTGGCGTCTTTCATCCAGCCAATCACCGCCCAGCCACTCCACAGGATCGTTCCCAACACCATCAGCAGGAAAATCATTCCCGCTAATTGGGTTCCATTGCTGCGGCGCGGGTTATTATCCACCTCGCGTTCACGCGCATTCAGGGCAGCTTGCGACATATCAGTCGGCCAATTCCAAAATTCTCGCTACCAGCTGCGAGAAGCTTAAACCAGATTGGCGCGCTGCCATCGGCACCAGACTATGACTGGTCATGCCCGGCGAGGTATTCACCTCAAGCAGATAGAAGCTGCCATCGCTATCCTGCATCACATCCACGCGGCCCCAGCCGCTGCAGTCCAGCCCACGGTAGGCGCGTAACGCCAGGGCAGCCATTTCGGCTTCCTGTTCCGCCCCCAGACCACTCGGACAGAAATACTGCGTATCGTCCGAAATATACTTGGCCTGATAGTCATAAAACACGCCAGCCGGTTGAATACGGATTGAAGGCAATACCTGATCGCCCAACATCGCAACCGTGTATTCAGGGCCGCTCAGCCACTTTTCGACCAGCACGTCGTCGTCATGGCGGAAAGCCTCTTCCAGCGCCCCTTCAAGAGTGGCACGCTCAGTGACTTTGCTCATGCCAACGCTCGATCCTTCACGACTCGGCTTGACGATCAGCGGTAGGCCCAGAGCGTCGATGCGAGCAATCAGCGCAGACTTCTCAGCACCAACATACTGCTTACGGTTCAGTGCCACATAAGGTGCCACCGGTAAACCCATCGACTGCCACACCATCTTGGTACGCCATTTGTCCATGGTCAGCGCCGACGCCATCACGCCACTGCCGGTATAAGGGAGCTCAAGAAACTCCAGCATCCCCTGCAGAGTACCGTCTTCACCACCGCGGCCATGCAGCGCGATAAATACTTTGGTAAACCCGTGCTCTTTCAGCTGGGTTACCGGGAAGTCACGAATATCGATGCCATGCGCATCAATACCGGCTTCACGTAATCCGGCCAGGACGGCGGCACCAGATTGCAATGACACTTCACGTTCAGCGGAGGTACCACCCAGCAGTACGGCAACTTTATCGGCCATGGTGTTCCTCCTCTTTTTTCTGCGGCTGCAGCTTAAGCTCGGCCAGTTTTCGAGCCACCTTGCCCACGTTACCGGCACCTTGCACCAATACCAGGTCATCTGCTTGCAGCAACTGCGCCAAGGTTTCCGGCACGGTGTCTGGATCGGAAACCAAAATCGGATCCAACTTGCCACGGCTGCGGATAGTGCGGCACAGCGATCGGCTGTCCGCCCCTGGGATTGCCGTTTCGCCCGCGGAGTACACGTCCAGCATCAACAGCACATCCACCTGCGACAATACGTTAGCAAAGTCGTCGTACAAATCACGGGTACGGGTATAACGATGCGGCTGGAAAATCATAACCAATCGTTTATCCGGCCAACCCGCGCGCGCTGCTTTCAGCGTAGCGTCCACTTCTGTTGGGTGGTGGCCATAATCGTCCACCAGCATTGCGGTGCCCTCTTTGCCGTTGACCGGCGTCAGCGGGAACTCGCCCAAGAAATCGAAGCGGCGACCGGTGCCCTGGAAACCTGCCAGCGCACGCAGGATATCTGCGTCATCGATCCCTTCTTCTGTCGCTACCGCCACTGCCGCTGCCGCATTCAACGCATTGTGGCGGCCCGGTGCATTCAAGGTCACCGTCAACAACGGCTTGTCCTGACGGTTCAGCGTAAAGTGACCCTGTGGCCCAACCTGGCGATAGTTTTCGATGCGAACATCAGCGTCTTCGCTAAAACCGTAAGTGGTGATATGGCGACCCACACGCGGCAGTAATTCACGCACTACGGGATCATCAACACACATCACCGCACGGCCGTAGAAAGGCAGATTGTGCAAGAAATTAATAAACGTCTGCTTCAAGTTTTCGAAGTCGCCTTGGTAAGTCTCCATATGGTCGGCTTCGATATTGGTGACAATCGCCACCATCGGCTGCAGATGCAGGAACGACGCGTCGCTTTCATCCGCTTCCGCGATCAGGTAACGGCTGGACCCCAGACGTGCATGGGTACCCGCCGCTTTCACCAGCCCACCGTTGACAAAGGTCGGATCCAGGCCAGCTTCAGCATAAATGCTCGATACCATTGCCGTGGTGGTGGTCTTGCCGTGCGTACCGGCCACGGCAATGCCGTGGCGGAAACGCATCAGTTCAGCCAGCATTTCCGCGCGGCGGATCACCGGAATACGCGCTTCACGCGCGGCAACAATTTCCGGATTGTCGGCAGAGATGGCGGTAGAAACCACCACTACGCTGGCATCCAGCACATTCTCCGGGCGGTGATGGAAGTAAATCGTCGCCCCGAGCGCGCTCAACTGCTGGGTTACCGGATTCGGCGCCAGATCGGAGCCGCTGATTTGATAACCTTCGTTAGCCAACACTTCGGCGATACCACCCATGCCGGCGCCACCGATGCCGACAAAGTGAATGTGCCGGACGCGTCGCATCTCGGGCACGATAGTACGTAGTTTCGCCAGTTGTTGTGTATTCATCACTCTCTCTAATCCGGGTCCGGCATACCGGGCCCCTACATGACATTCTTTAATTCAGGCCCGGTGTACCGAACCCCTGCATATTATTTAGCGACTCGCACCAGCTCCGCCGCTACGCGTTCAGTGGCGTCAGGAATGGCTACCGCGCGGGCCTTCTCGGCCATCGCCAGCAACGTCGGACGATCCCAGCTTGCCAGCAGCTCCGCCACCACATCGGCGTTGAACTGCGGCTGCTCGATAATCTTCGCCGCACCGGCTTCTTCCAGCGGACGGGCATTCCAATACTGTTGACGGTCTTTATGCTGGAATGGCACAAAGATCGCCGGCAGGCCTGCTGCTGCGATCTCACTGACGGTCAGAGCACCGGAACGGCACACCACAACATCAGCCCAGGCGTAAGCAGCGGCCATGTCATCAATAAACTCGGTCACCTTATGCTGTGTCTGCCCTACCCTCTCGTAGTCGCGCAGCACAGTTTCCAGAGCCCCTTTGCCCACCTGATGCCAGAGCGTTATTTTATCGCCCAATCTCGCTGCGACTTCAGGAACTGTCTGATTCAGCACCCGCGCCCCCTGACTTCCGCCAATCACCAGCACACGAATCGGCCCTTCACGTCCATTCAGTCGCTCTGCCGGTAGCGGCAATGCCAGTACATCGGTACGGACAGGGTTACCCACAACCGCCGCGTTCGGGAACGCACCAGGGAACGCCTGCAAAACGGTTTTGGCAATGCGCGCCAACCAACGGTTGGTCAGGCCAGCAATGCCGTTTTGCTCATGCAGCACCACCGGAATGCCGCACATCCATGCAGCCAAACCGCCGGGGCCAGAAACATAGCCGCCCATGCCCAGCACCACGTCCGGCTGGTAACTGCGCATAATCGCTTTCGCTTGGCGTACAGCATGCCAGATACGCAGTGGTGCGCTCAGCTGGGCTTTCAGCCCTTTGCCGCGCAGGCCAGAAATACGGATGAAATCAATCTCGATCCCGTGCTTTGGCACCAGATCGGCTTCCATTCGGTCTGCGGTTCCAAGCCAGCGCACCTGCCAGCCTTGCGCCATCAGATGATGAGCGACCGCCAGCCCCGGGAACACGTGCCCGCCGGTACCGCCTGCCATCACCATTAAACGCTTAGGTTTCCCGCTCATCCCTTACCTCTTCACAAACGCCTGGGCTTTAGCCAGACGCGTTTCATAATCAATACGCAACAACAGCACGATTGCCGTCGACATAATTAACAGGCTCGAACCACCGTAGCTTATCAGCGGCAACGTCAGACCTTTGGTCGGCAACATACCGGCTGCGGCACCAACGTTTACTAACGCCTGGAAGCTAAACCACACGCCAATTGAACAGGCCAAAAAGCCGGAAAAGCGCTGATCCAGCTCCAACGCGCGGCGGCCAATCGACATCGCACGAAAAGCGACGCAGAATACCATTAACAATGCGAAAACCACACCGATATAGCCCAGTTCTTCGCCTAAAATCGAGAAGATAAAGTCGGTGTGTGCTTCCGGCAAATACTCAAGTTTCTGCACCGAATTGCCCAGCCCTTGCCCCCAGAATTCGCCGCGACCAAAGGCCATCAGAGACTGAGTCAACTGGTAACCGCTGCCGAACGGATCGGCCCAGGGATTCCAGAACGACGTCACACGACGCATACGGTAAGGTTCTGCAATGATCAACAGCACCACCGCAAAAGCACCGGAGCCGATAATCGCCAGGAACTGCCACATTTTGGCACCGGCCAGGAACAGCATCGCCAACGTAGTGATAAACAGCACCACCACCGTACCGAGGTCTGGCTGTGCCAACAGCAACACGGCCAACACGACCATGACGCCCATCGGTTTGCAGAAGCCCCAGAAGTTGCTGCGCACCTCTTCAACCTTACGGACCAGGTAGCTCGCCAGATAACAGAACAGCGACAGCTTGGACAGCTCCGCCGGCTGAATACGCAACGGTCCCAGCGCGATCCAACGCGATGCCCCGTTTACCGAGCTACCTACCACCAATACGATCAACAGCATCACAATCGACATCAACAGCATGACATTGCTGTAGCGCTGCCAGACTTCCATCGGAATACGCAGCGTCACCATCGACAAGCCAAACGCCAACCCGAGATACAAGGCATCACGCTTCGCGAACAGGAAAGGATCGTCCGCCAGACGTTGGCCGATCGGCATTGACGCCGACGTCACCATCACAAAACCGACAATGGCTAACCCGAAGGTCAGCCATAACAGGGTACGGTCATACAGCACCATATTGACCGAGTCGTTATCGCGCGAACCTGCGACCCAGTTCTTAAACAGCTCAGTCAGCCCGAAGTTCGGCAAGCGTAGTCTCATCCGCCGAGCTCCTGTGCCAAGCGGGCGAACTCGTCACCGCGCACTTCAAAATTACGGAACTGGTCCAGGCTGGCACACGCCGGTGACAACAGCACCATATCGCCAGATTGCACCCGGCCGGCAATCGCCTGCATCGCCTGCTCCATGGTATCGGTCAGCGTAGCGACCTCCGGCCGCAGTTGCGCTAACTGCTCACCGTCACGACCAAAGCAGTACAGACGGACATTATCGCCTTGCAGGTACCGCGCCAACGGGGAGAAATCGGCAGATTTACCATCCCCCCCCAGCAGCAGGTGAAGTGTCCCATCCACCTGCAAACCATTCAGCGCCGCTTCGGTGCTGCCGACGTTGGTCGCTTTAGAATCATTTATCCAGCGTACGCCGTTATGTTCCCATGCCAGCTGGAAGCGGTGCGCCAATCCGGTAAAGGTCGTTAACGCCTTCAGGCTGGAAGCCCGTGGGATATTCACCGCATCAGCCAATGCCAACGCTGCCAGCGCATTGGTATAGTTATGACGGCCGGTCAGCTTCATCTCGCGCGTGTTTAAAATTTTCTCTCCGCGAACCCGTAGCCAAGTCTCGCCCTGCTGACGGTTCAGGTGATAATCACCCACATCCGCACCAAAGCTAACGCAGCGCTCATCAGCACCGCGCACAGGCATGGTCAGCGCATCGTCCGCGTTCACCACGCAGACTTCCGCATTTTCATAGACACGCAGCTTGGCGGCACGGTACTGCTGCAGGCCAAACGGGTAGCGATCCATATGATCTTCGGTGACATTCAAAATGGTCGCTGCAGTCGCATGCAGGCTGGACGTGGTTTCCAGTTGGAAGCTCGACAGCTCCAGCACATACAGTTGGCACTCTTGGCGTAACAGGCTCAGTGCAGGCAGCCCGATATTGCCGCCGACGCCCACCGCCCAACCGGCTGCTTTTGCCATCTCGCCCACCAGGGTGGTAACCGTGCTTTTGCCGTTGGAACCCGTGATGGCAACGATCGGTGCCTGGGCTTCGCGGCAAAACAGCTCAACATCGCCAACGACTTCAACGCCAGCGTCCACCGCGGCGCTCAACGCCGGGGTCGCCAACGCCATGCCCGGGCTGGCGACGATCAAATCCGCCGCCAACAGCCAGTCCTGATGCAAATCGCCCAGATGGCGCTCTACGCTGTCGGGCAGCTTATCCAGCCCTGGCGGTGATACGCGGGTATCCATAACGCGTGGCGTCACGCCGCGCGCCATAAAGAAATCAACACAGGACAGGCCGGTGAGGCCCAACCCGATGATGACAACTTTTTTACCCTGATAGTCTGCCATGATTACCGCACCTTCAGCGTCGCCAGGCCAATCAGCACCAGCATCAGCGAAATAATCCAGAAGCGCACGATCACGCGTGGTTCCGGCCAGCCTTTCAATTCATAGTGGTGGTGAATCGGTGCCATACGGAAAATACGTTGCCCGCGCAGCTTGAACGATCCCACCTGCAAAATGACCGACAGCGTTTCAACCACGAACACGCCGCCCATAATCAGTAACAGGAACTCCTGGCGCAGCAGCACCGCAATGGTGCCCAGTGCGCCGCCCAATGCCAGTGAACCGACATCGCCCATGAAGACTTGAGCCGGGTAGGTGTTGAACCACAAGAAGCCCAGGCCAGCACCGACAATGGCGGTACAGACAATCACAAGCTCACCGGCGTGGCGCAGATACGGAATGTGCAGGTAGTTGGCGAAGTTCATGTTACCGGTCGCCCAAGCCACCAGCGCAAAGCCCGCGGCGACGAACACCGTTGGCATAATCGCCAAGCCATCCAGCCCATCGGTCAGGTTGACCGCATTGCTGGTCCCCACAATCACAAAGTACGCCAGCAACACGTATAACAGGCCGAGTTGCGGCATGATGTCCTTAAAGAACGGCACAACCAGCTCGGTGGCTGGCGTGTCTTTTCCTACGGCATACATGGCGAAAGCAACCACCAGCGCAATCACCGATTGCCAGAAGTATTTCCAACGTGCAATCAGCCCCTTGGTGTCTTTGCGTACTACCTTGCGATAGTCATCAACAAAACCAACGATGCCATACCCCACCAGTACGAACAGCACGCACCACACGTAAGGGTTGGACGGGTAAGCCCACATCAAGACTGAAACAGTGATGGAGGTCAGAATCATGATGCCGCCCATGGTCGGCGTACCACGTTTGCTGAAATGCGACTCTGGGCCGTCGTTACGCACGACCTGGCCAAAGGACATTTCCTGCAGGCGTTTAATCACCCGCGGCCCCATCCACAGGGAAAGGAACAGCGCGGTCAGCAGGCTGACAATGGCTCGGAACGTCAGGTAGGAAAAGACGTTGAAGCCGGAATAATATTTGACCAAATGCTCGGCCAGCCAAACTAACATGGTGCTTTCTCCTGTAACGCGCGTACTACCTGCTCCATTGCGGCACTACGTGAACCCTTGATTAACACGGTAATTACCGCATGTTCTGACAGTAATTCCGCCACGCGCGCGATCACTGCTGCCTTATCCTGAAAATGTTCGCCGTTACCGGAGGCATCAATCAGCGCCTGGCTTAACGGCCCCACACCCAGCACTTTATCGACTCCCGCCATCCGAGCAGCTTCGCCCACCTGACGGTGACATTCTTCAGCTTCCGCCCCTAACTCTGCCATATCGCCAACCACCATCACCCGGTAGCCGGGCATTTCTGCCAGTACCTGCGCTGCAGCGGTCATGGAACCGACGTTGGCGTTATAGCTGTCATCGAGCAGCAGTTGATGTTCAGAAAGCGCAATCGGGAACAAACGCCCCGGTACTGCCTGTAAATTTGTTAACCCTTGACGCACAGCCTCAAGCGATGCGCCTGCCGACATGGCCAGCGCCGCTGCGGCCAACGCATTGGCGACGTTATGACGGCCCGGCAGCGGCAGCGCGATAGGCGCGGTACCGAATGGGCTGTGCAGCGTAAACTGCGTCCCCTTGCCATTCACCTGCACATCGCTGGCGAAGAAATCGACACCTTCCGCCGCCTGCGGTGAGAAACGCCAGACGGTTTTGCCGCTCAGCGTGCTCTGCCAGTGTGGCCAGTCGTTATTGTCGGCGTTGATGATCCCCACGCCGTCAGCCGGCAAACCGGCAAAGATTTCGCCTTTTGCCTGGGCGACGCCGGCCAAAGAGCCGAAGCCTTCCAGGTGCGCAGCTGCCAGGTTATTCACCAGAGCCGTCTGTGGACAGGTTAATGCCGTGGTGTAAGCAATCTCGCCAATATGGTTCGCGCCCAGCTCAATCACGGCAAAGTCATGCTGCGGTTGCAAACGCAGCAGCGTCAACGGCACACCAATGTCATTGTTGAAATTACCGGCGGTATAGAGCACCTCACCGCACTCACGCAAAATGGCCGCCGCCATTTCTTTCACCGAGGTCTTGCCCGATGAGCCGGTTAACGCCACGACGCGAGTGGGCACCTGTTGGCGTACCCATGCTGCGAGCTGCCCCAATGCCAAACGCGTGTCTTTCACCACCAGTTGCGGAACATCTACCATTAAGCGCTTACTGACCAACAAAGCGCCCGCACCTGCGGCAACCGCATCAACAGCAAAATCATGCGCGTCGAAACGCTCACCTTTCAATGCCACAAACAGGCAACCAGCGGTCACCTGACGGGTATCTGTCGTCACCTCAACGATTTGGCAATCGGCGCCGATCAACTCAGCGTCCAATACATCGGCCAGTGTCCGAAGGGAGACAGGAATCATGCCAGTACCCCCAGAAGACGTGCGACGGTGGTACGATCGGAGTAATCCAGACGGCGATTTCCAACCAGTTGGTAGTCCTCGTGGCCTTTGCCTGCCACCAACACCACATCGTGTTCTTTTGCTTGCATAATGGCGCTGGTGACCGCTTCAGCGCGGCCATGGATGACCAAGGCGCTCCCTGCGTCCAGCAGTCCAGTCAAAATATCTTTGATGATCGCTTGCGGTTCTTCGGTACGCGGGTTGTCGTCGGTCACGACCACACGATCGGCAAATTGCTCAGCAATGCCGCCCATCAACGGACGTTTGCCTTTGTCGCGATCGCCGCCGCAGCCGAAGACACACCACAATTGCCCTGCGCAGTGCAGACGTGCGGCTTCCAGCGCTTTTTCCAGCGCGTCTGGAGTGTGGGCATAATCAACCACGACTGTCGGTTTACCCGGTGCGTTAAACACTTCCATACGGCCACAGACCGGTTGCAGCTCGTGGCCGGTTGCCACTAACTTGTCCAGCGGATAACCCAGCGACAACAGGGTTGCCAATGCCAACAACAAGTTACTGACGTTGAAAGCGCCCATCAGACGGCTTTCAATCTGACCATCACCCCAACTTGAGCTGAAGTGGATAGTGGCACCGTTATCGTGATAATTGACGGAGGTCGTTTTCAACCAACGGCCATGGCAACCTGGCTGCAGATTATCCTGCATGGTCACGGCGACCGCGTCCGGCAACTTACTCAGCCAGCGCTGACCAACTTCGTCATCCGCATTAATAATCGCCTGGCCCACTTCGTGGTTCGCGAACAACGACCACTTGGCCGCTTCGTAATTGGCCATGTCACCGTGGTAATCCAGGTGGTCACGGCTCAGGTTGGTGAATACCGCAGCAGCAAACGGCAGCGCCGCCACGCGGTTTTGCACCAACCCGTGAGAAGAAACTTCCATCGCGGCGAAGGTGGCGCCGCGATCGACCAGCTCGTTTAGCACGTGTTGAACATCCACCGCAGAGCCGGTGGTATTCTCAGTTGGGCACACTTGGCCCAGCAAGCCATTACCAACGGTACCCATTACGGCGCTGGTTTCACCCAGCAGTTGGCCCCACTGAGCCAGCAATTGAGTCGTGGTGGTCTTGCCGTTGGTACCGGTAACGCCGACCAAGCGCAGACGCTCAGCCGGTTCATGGTAAAAACGCCCGGCCAGTGCGGACAGACGTTGATTGAGTTGGCTCAGATAAATCACCGGCACACCATGCATTTCAGTGATAGCGCCGTCTTCTGCCTGTCCTTCGGCTTCGGCAATCACAGCGGCAACACCCTGCGCGATAGCCTGCGGAATATAGCGGCGTCCATCCGTCTGATGGCCGACAACGGCGACAAACAGATCCCCGGCAGCCGCAATACGGCTGTCTAATGTCATTTCCCGCAGCGCGCGCCCGGGCGCCGTCGGCACCCACGGAGCGAGTAAGTCGCGCAAATTACGATCGGCCACCTGAACCCTCTTTTCTGTTAATTACAAAATCGCTTTTCTCTGTGGTGGGCAACGCATCCGGTTCAACGTTCATGGTGCGTAATACGCCACCCATGATCGCGCCAAACACCGGTGCGGAGATCGCACCACCGTAGTATTTCCCACCCTGCGGGTCATTGATCACCACCACCAGAGCGAAACGGGGATTACTGGCTGGCGCAACGCCAGCGGTATAAGCGATGTATCTATTGACGTATTGACCGTCCGGGCCAACCTTTTTGGCTGTACCGGTTTTGATGGCGATACGGTAGCCCTTGATCGCGGCTTTCACCCCACCGCCGCCCGGTAAGGCAACGCTTTCCATCATGTGTACGACGGTGCGCACCAGAGGCTCAGGGAAGACACGCTCACCGGCAACCGGTGGATCAACTTTGGTAATCGACAGCGGACGATAAACGCCCAGACTGCCGATCGTTGCGTAGACTCGCGCTAACTGTAACGGGGTTACCATTAGCCCATAGCCGAAAGAGAAGGTGGCCCTCTCTATGTCAGACCACCGTTGTTTTTTTGGGTATATGCCACTGCTTTCTCCGACCAGCCCCAAATTGGTCGCTTTTCCCAATCCAAAACGAGAGTAAGTATCTACTAACGCTGAGGACGGCATCGATAACGCCAGCCGTGAAACGCCGACGTTACTCGACTTCTGCAAGACCCCGGTCAGGGAGAGTTCCGCGTAACGCGCAACGTCCCTGATTTCCTTGCCGTTGATACGGTAAGGGACGGTATTCAGCACGCTGTTTTCTTTCACAATGCCGTGCTGCAATGCCGTCATGACCACCATGGGTTTCACGGTGGATCCAGGCTCAAAAATATCGGTGATAGCACGGTTACGCATGGTTTCTTTCGGCGTACCGGCCATATTGTTCGGGTTGTAAGAGGGGCTGTTGGCCATCGCCAACACTTCGCCGGTGTTCACATCCACCAGTACCGCGGTACCAGATTCAGCCTTGTTGAACGCCACAGCGTTGTTCAGCTCACGATAAACCAGCGCTTGCAGGCGCTCATCAACACTCAGAACCAGGTTATGCGCGGCCTGGCTGTCAACTGAAGAGATGTCTTCAATCACTCGGCCATAACGGTCTTTACGCACGGTCCTTTCGCCCGGTTGCCCGGTAAGCCAGCGATCGAAGCTCTTCTCAACGCCTTCAATCCCCTGCCCGTCAATGTTGGTTACGCCGATAATATGCGAAGTCACCTGGCCGGAAGGATAGTAGCGCCGTGATTCCTGACGCAGATAAATCCCCGGCAGTTTCAGTTTGTGGATGTAATCGCCGATCGCCGGGTTTACCTGGCGCGCCAGATAGACAAAGCGCCCCTTGGGGTTAGCATTAATGCGGGTAGAAAGCTGATCCAGCGGGATATTCAGCGCATCAGACAGCGCCTTCCAACGGCTGTCCAGCGTAATGCCACCGCGCTCATTCAGTTCTTTCGGATCAGCCCAGATAGCATTTACCGGGACACTCACCGCCAACGGACGGCCTGAGCGATCGCTGATCATACCGCGTGACGTCGGGACTTCCTGCACGCGCAGTGAACGCATGTCGCCTTCTTTCACCAGGCGGTCTGG
Source organism: Serratia sp. CoH_122_TC_1 (assembly GCF_058191755.1). Taxonomy (NCBI): domain Bacteria; kingdom Pseudomonadati; phylum Pseudomonadota; class Gammaproteobacteria; order Enterobacterales; family Yersiniaceae; genus Serratia; species Serratia sp. CoH_122_TC_1. The sequence continues at coordinate 119,498 of NZ_JBXWLA010000009.1, read as the reverse complement.
GTTAATCACCTGCAAATAAGCCACGCGCAGCATCAACCCCACCAACGCCAGCAAAATACAGCCGCACAGCAACGCAAAACGCCAGCTTACAAAGCTGGCTTGATCTTCCTGGCGTTTCAACTTACCGGGCCGTGCTGCTTTCATGCGTTCCCTTTCTACTCCGTGTAATGATTTCAGTTAAACCATTCATTGTTTAACGATGATATTTTCCTGCGATGGATCAACATGTTGCATCTGCAGTTTTTCAGTAGCGATACGCTCTACCCGACTGTGATCCCCAAGAGCATTCTCTTCCAGAATCAGGTTGCGCCACTCAATGTCCAGAGCGTCTCTCTCTAAAACAAGCTGTTCGCGTTCGGCGGTCAATAAACGCGTGCGGTGCGCGGTGGTCACCACGAACACCGCAGATACCAGCGAAGCAATCAGCAAAATCAATGGGATCTTGGCGTTGCGCAGCAAATCACCGCCAATGACCCCGACCAAACCGTGACGCTCGTTACCAATCACGCTGACATCCTCTCGGCAATACGCAGCACCGAGCTGCGCGCACGTGGGTTTTCTGCGACTTCGGCATCGCCAGGCATCATCTTGCCCAGCGCCTTGAGCGTGCGCCCGCCCATGCTGCGCAACTGCTCTTCAGTCAGCGGAATACCCGCAGGTACCTGAGCACCGCGGCTATGATGGCGTATGAAGCGTTTAACAATGCGATCTTCTAACGAGTGGAAGCTGATGACAGACAGGCGTCCCTGCGGTGCCAGTACTTCCAACGCGCCGTCCAGCGCACGTTCAATCTCTTCCAGTTCACTGTTGATATAGATGCGGATCGCCTGGAAACTGCGGGTTGCCGGATGCTTATGCTTATCCCGGAACGGGCTGGCATTGGCGATCAAATCAGCCAGTTCTTTGGTCCGTGTCATTGGCTCAACGAGGTTTCTTTCTACAATGGCGCGAGCAATGCGCTTGGCGAAGCGCTCTTCACCAAAGGTTTTCAACACCCAGGCAATGTCGTCTGCTTCCGCTTTCATCAACCATTCAGCAGCCGACTGGCCGCTCGATGAGTCCATGCGCATATCCAGCGGACCGTCACGCATGAAGGAAAATCCGCGTTCTGCGTCATCAAGCTGTGGGGAAGAAACGCCCAAGTCGAGCAAAATACCATCAATCTGCCCCACTAATTCGCGTTCCCGCACATAGTGTGACAAATCGGAGAAGGGGCCGTGTACGATGCTAAAACGAGGATCTTCAATAGACTTGGCGGCTGCAATCGCCTGTGGGTCGCGGTCAATTGCCAGCAAACGTCCTTCCGGCCCTAGCTGGGACAGAATCAGACGCGAATGGCCACCGCGGCCAAAAGTACCGTCGATATATATGCCGTTACTGCGAATACTGAGGCCGTTAACCGCCTCATCCAACAGTACGGTAGTGTGTTTGTAATTTTCCAACATGCTTATAGCGACAAGTCCTGTAGCCGCTCAGACAACGGTTCCTGAGTCGACTGTTCTGCGTCAATATCATCCTTGACTTGTTGATACCAGGTCTGTTCATCCCACAGCTCAAACTTGTTGAACTGCCCGACCAGCATCACTTCTTTTGTAAGCCCGGCGTGCTGACGTAGCGTAGTGGCTAACAACAACCGACCGGCACTGTCCATCTGACACTCACTGGCATGTCCCAACAACAGGCGCTGAACGCGGCGCTCGGCGGGATTCATACTCGACAGACGGGATAACTTTTGTTCAATAATTTCCCATTCGGGCAGTGGATAAAGCAGCAGGCAGGGCTGGTGGAGGTCAATGGTACAGACCATTTGGCCTTGCGATTGCTCGTTCAGCAAATCCCGATAACGGGTCGGTACGGCAAGCCGCCCTTTGCTGTCGAGGTTAACCATCGTTGCTCCACGGAACATTCCTGAGTTACCCCTTCACGACCGTTTTCACCACTTTACCCCACAAATTCCCACATAATGGAGTTTACGGAGGGTATGAAAACCTTGTCAAGCCAGAGCGCCAGCGCTTTGGCAATATTTCTTCAGTCATTTTGGGAGCTAGCTCGCGAAAGGAACGCGATTTATTAGATGATTAAAAATTAACATCATGATAAACGGGGAGAATTTTCTAAGCGGAAAGAACGTGATTAAAAACCTGACAAATCGGCGATTAATTAACTCAATACTTCCTTCTGCAATCAATGTCTCATTTTTCAGCTCGGCAATCACAGCCCTGTAACCCCGCGCGAGCCGCAGCGGGCAAGGCCCAGCGTCACCTCACCCTAAAGGTAAAATATGTCATAAGCTATTGAGTTAATAACGCTCAATGGTTATTTCACCCCAAGACGGGCGCTATTTTACTTCAATTAATGCGCCAGTGATCAGTCCGGCAGGAAAATAAATCACTCGGATATTACGAGGCGAGCCAATTCCGATTTAAATCAATTTAGTAAGATTATTCTCAAAACACCTGTTTACAATTATGGTTTCATTTCCTTACATCATTTATTCCCACAATTTTTAGTGAGAATAATTGCCTCGTGACCAAAACCAACACAACTCATTGTTTTTTATTGAATAGTTAGAATGCATCCCTTTTTAATCCCTTCGCGCCATATTCTTCTCCATTCTCTCAGCACAAAAACCACACAAGGCACCCAAATAAAAATATTCGACTACTTAATCAACGCATGACGAAAGCGTAAACTACATAAAGAATTAAAAACCAGATTTAACAACTAAAAATTAAATAATTAACAGAACATTAACCAATAATCACGGAGATTGCATTATGCTTTCGCCTGTCCCACATTGGCGTAGCGCCGCCGCCGATACCTTTGCACTGGTGGTGTACTGTTTCATTGCCGGTATGGCAATAGAAATTCTGGTATCCGGCATGAGTTTCCAGCAGTCGCTTTCATCTCGTTTGCTGTCGATCCCCGTCAATATCCTGATCGCCTGGCCTTATGGCCGCTATCGTGATGCCTTTATCGGCGTCGCCAAACGCCTTCGCGGCCATCCTTTTTTACTGCGCAACCTTGCCGACTTGCTGGCCTATGTCAGTTTCCAATCGCCGGTTTACGCGGCCATATTGTGGAGTGTGGGTGCCGACGGACAGCAAATCATGACGGCAGTAGCCAGCAACGCGGTGGTTTCAATGGCGATGGGCGTGGTGTATGGCTACTTTCTCGAATATTGCAGAAAGTTGTTCAGAGTGGCGGGGTACGTATAAAGGGATTCGGCAGGAGTGCGAAACAGCACTCCTGCCTGAAGATTATTTCCGGCTCAGGCTACCGCGGCGGAAAAGATTACGACGAATTCGCGTCAGACCTGGTTTAGGTTTACGTGGTTCATCCAGGCTGGCCAAGACCAGCTCCAGCACGCGTTCGGCCACATCCCGGTGCCGCTGCGCAACCGCCAAGACAGGGCATTCAAGGAAGTCCAACAGCTCATGATCGCCAAAGGTGGCGATGGCCAGATCGGTCGGCAAGCGGCCACGTTGTTTCAGCGTGACGTCCATCACCCCTTGCAACAAAGAGAATGAAGTGGTGAACAATGCTTGTGGCATTGGATGCGTTTTCAGCCATTCGGCAAACAATACCCCCGCAGCCTCACGTTCATAACTGTTGGCATACAGATAATCGACATGCCGTTCGTCATCCTGCCAGGCCTGGCGGAAGCCTTGTTCACGCAGGAAGCTAACGGAAAGCTCCGGCAGCGCCCCCAAATACAGAACGGACTCTGCCGGGAAGGTACGCAGTTCCTGCGCCAACGCGAAAGAGTCTTCTTGGTCAGCCCCGACAACGCTAATGAAGTGTTCGCGATCCAACGCTCGGTCCAAAGCGATAATCGGCAAGGGATCGTTAGCCCAACGCTGATAGAACGGATGCTCCGGTGGCAAGGCGGTGGAAACGATAAGCGCATCGACCTGACGTTGCAGCAGATGCTCAATACAGCGCATTTCGTTATCCGGCTGATCTTCCGAACAGGCAATCAGCAACTGGTAGCCGCGTTGACGCGCCTGGCGCTCCAGATAGTTGGCAATCCGGGTATAGCTGGTATTTTCCAGATCCGGTATCACCAAACCGATTGAACGGGTCCGCCCAGCGCGTAATCCTGCCGCGACGGCATTTGGGTGATAGTTGTGCTCCCTGACCACGGCCATCACTTTTTCGACGGTTTTATCGCTGACACGATACTGCTTCGCCTTGCCGTTGATGACATAACTGGCCGTGGTGCGCGAAACGCCTGCGAGACGCGCGATTTCATCCAGTTTCACGTTAACCCCTTTTGACGCTAAAAATAGAAGTGAAAGCGATACCCGTCATACTTGAAACTGCCCCTGCGTTGACTACGCTCACTTATACGAATCACTTACCACAGTAAGCTCATCGGGATGCGTTCCCTTGCCGCCTTGATGCAGCTCCAATTATCTTGGGTATATACTTGGATTAACCATCGCATCCTGTGCGGGTATTCAATCCAGCCTCTGCGATCTAACAGCAGAAAACACTGCTGAGCAACCGCTTTTGCCGAAAGGTGCCAGCAAACAGGCAAAAAACACCGAAAAACAAAGGGCGCAGCCCGTGCCGCGCCCCTAAATCCTACTACGTCGAACTTCAACGCATGATTTTGTCGCCACGCGACACGCCAACCACACCGGAGCGCGCCACCTCAACGATCTCGGCCACCTCACGCACCGCGTTAAGGAAAGCATCCAGCTTATCGCTGGTACCGGCCAACTGAACGGTGTAAAGCGTGGCGGTGACATCAACGATTTGGCCGCGGAAAATATCAGCGCAGCGCTTCACTTCTTCACGGCCATAACCGCTGGCTTGTAACTTCACCAACATGATTTCACGTTCAACGTGTGCACCCTGCACCAGTTCGCTAACGCGCAGCACGTCGACCAGCTTATGCAGTTGCTTTTCGATCTGCTCTAGCACTTTCTCATCACCGACGGTTTGAATCGTCATGCGTGAGAGCGTGGGATCGTCAGTCGGTGCAACCGTCAGGCTTTCGATGTTGTAACCACGCTGAGAAAACAACCCCACCACACGCGATAACGCACCAGACTCGTTTTCCAGCAATACAGATAAAATACGGCGCATGATCAGGTCCTCTCCGTTTTGCTTAACCACATTTCGTCCATGCTTCCACCACGAATCTGCATTGGATAGACATGTTCGGTTTCATCGACGGTCACATCGACAAATACCAGGCGTTCTTTTTCGGCCAGCGCCTGCGCCAGCTTGCTTTCCAGCTCATCCGGCGTACGAATGGCAATGCCTACGTGGCCGTACGCCTCTGCCAGCTTGACAAAGTCCGGCAGGGAATCCATATAAGATTGAGAGTGGCGGCCGGAGTAAATCATGTCTTGCCACTGTTTCACCATACCCAGATAACGGTTGTTCAGGTTCACTACGATCACCGGCAGGTTGTATTGCAGTGCGGTGGACAGTTCCTGAATGTTCATCTGGATGCTGCCGTCGCCGGTCACGCAGACCACAGTTTCGTCAGGCAACGCCAGTTTTACACCCAGTGCCGCCGGCAGACCAAAGCCCATGGTGCCAAGCCCACCGGAGTTGATCCAACGACGCGGTTTGTCGAATGGATAGTAAAGTGCGGCGAACATCTGGTGCTGACCGACATCGGAGGTCACATAAGCATCCCCTTTTGTCAGCCGGTGCAGGGTTTCGATCACTGCCTGCGGTTTAATGGTACCGCTGTTTTTGTCGTAGCCCAGGCAGTCGCGCGCGCGCCACTGCTCAATTGACTGCCACCAATCACGCAATGCGTCGTGATCCTGCGCTTTGTCTTCCTGCGCCAACAGCTCCAACATCTGGGTCAACACCTGTTTGGCATCGCCGACAATGGGAATATCGGCGTCAACCGTCTTGGATATTGACGTAGGGTCGATGTCGATGTGCAGTACGGTTGCGTCCGGACAGTATTTGGCCAGATTATTGGTAGTACGATCGTCAAAACGCACGCCGACGGCAAAGATCACGTCGGAATTGTGCATGGTTTTGTTGGCTTCATAAGTCCCGTGCATACCGAGCATGCCAACGCTCTGGCGATGCGTACCAGGAAACGCGCCCAACCCCATCAGGGTACAGGTGACCGGCAGACTCAGTTTTTCTGCCAGTTCCAACAGTTCTGCGTCGCAGGCGGAGTTGATCGCGCCACCACCGACATACATGACGGGTTTTTTGGCCGACAAAATGGTGTGCAATGCGCGTTTGATCTGCCCACGATGCCCCTGCACCGTTGGATTATAGGAACGCATACTCACTTCATCCGGGTAAGCATAAGGCATTCTCACCGCAGGGCCCACGATGTCCTTCGGCAGGTCAATCACGACGGGACCAGGACGGCCCGTAGAAGCCAGATAAAAAGCTTTCTTCAGTACGCCGGGAATATCTTCGGTGCGTTTCACCAAGAAGCTGTGCTTTACCACCGGACGGGAAATCCCGACCATGTCACATTCTTGGAAAGCATCGTAACCAATCAGTGAGCTGGGAACCTGGCCGGAAAGCACCACCATAGGGATAGAGTCCATATAGGCAGTCGCAATACCCGTGATCGCATTGGTTGCCCCGGGGCCGGACGTCACCAACACCACCCCCACTTCACCGGTCGCACGTGCATAGCCATCGGCCATATGCACGGCACCTTGCTCATGACGAACCAATATATGATCGATTCCTCCAACCGTATGCAGGGCGTCGTAAATATCGAGCACCGCCCCGCCGGGATAACCGAATACATGCTTAACGCCCTGATCAATCAACGATCGGACGACCATCTCGGCTCCTGACAACATCTCCATGGGTTTGCCTCCAGGCTAACTTATTCTTATCTGGCGCCGGAACGTGACGCCTGCTGTGGGGCAATACCCCAAAATTTTTATGGATTGACTATAACCCATTAACATAACGTCAGAATATGAGGCAGGCAAACGGCAAAATGACGCAACGAGTGAAGGGTTACTGCTACAGGCTGGGGATCGGGGAATTTACAGAAACAATGCACTAGCCACGGGCAAATCAAGCTAGGCATTGTTTCAGTCAGGCGAGGAATTACAGAACTATATCAGGCAAGGATTATGCTGTTTTTTTCGCCGAACAATCCGCCCGGCGACAATAGCGGATCTACTCCTGGTACATAGAATCGATTTCACGCTGATAGCGCTGTGAAATGACCTTGCGGCGCAGTTTCAGCGTTGGCGTCAATTCGCCCAACTCCATAGAGAAAGCGGCAGGCAACAAGGTAAACCTTTTTACCTGTTCAAAACGCGCCAGCTCTTTTTGCATCTCACGCAGGCGGCTTTCAAACATGTCCAGGATATGGCTATTGCGCAACAGCTCGATACGATCCTGATACTTCAGGTTGATGGACTTGGCGTACTCTTCCAGAGACTCAAAGCTGGGCACAATCAAAGCAGAAACAAATTTACGCGCATCGGCGATGATAGCCACCTGTTCGATAAAACGATCCTGTGCCAACGTGCCTTCCAGCATCTGCGGCGCAATATACTTACCGCCAGAGGTTTTCATCAGATCTTTAAGGCGCTCGGTAATGAACAGGTTACCGCCTTCATCAATGGCGCCGGCGTCACCCGTTTTCAGCCAACCGTCTTCAGTAAAGCTGTCAGCCGTTTCCAATGGTTTATTGAAATAACCACGCATCACTATTGGACCACGTACCTGGATTTCATTCTCCTGCCCAATACGCACTTCAATTCCCGGTAAGGGTTTACCAATTGAGCCAAAGCGGAAGTCACTTTCTTCCCAACAGGAAACGGTGGCGCACGTCTCAGTCATGCCATAACCGTACTTGATGTTAACGCCCATCGCCTGAAAGAACAGAATGACGTTGTCGTCAAGTTTGGCACCTGCCGCTGGCAAGAAACGCACCCGCCCGCCAAGAATGCCACGTAGCTTACTCAGCACTAGCTTATCGGCCCAGCGATGGGAAAGATCAAACAGCTTACCTAAAGGTTTACCGGCGCGTTCCTGCAAGAATTTGCGCTCACCGCAGACAATGGCCCAATGGAACAGCGCACGACGCAGCCAAGGCGCACGTGCCACCTTTTCATGCACTGCACTGAAGATTTTTTCATAGAAACGCGGCACGGCGCACATCAGTGTCGGACGCACCGACGCCATGGCTTCACGCACCCAGTCGGTATTGGGCAAAAATACGTTCTGGGCGCCGGAATGCATGATAAAAAAGCTCCAGGCGCGTTCAAACACATGTGACATTGGCAAGAAACTGAGAGAAACATCCTCTTCATTCACCGTCAGTCGCTCATCGTGCAGGTAAAGTTGCGCAGCCAGATTACGATAATCCAGCATGACCCCTTTTGGTTCACCGGTGGTGCCAGAGGTATAGATCAGTGTGAACAGATCGCCCAAATCGCAATCGGCGATACGCTGCTGCCGCTGCGATTCAACAGCGGCAAGGTCAGCTTCACGCTCGAAGGTACTCAGGTGCTGTGCAATTTCACAGCCGTGCAGATCGACAGCGTCATCAAACACAATAATGTGGCTTAGTTGCGGGCATACGCCACGCAATGCAATAGCGGCATCCAATTGGGCCTGCTCACCAACAAACAGAATGCGTACATCAGCATCATTGATGATAAAAGCCGCCTGAGCCGCCGTGTTAGTGGCATACAGCGGCACGCTAACGCCACGCAATTGCAGAATCGCCAAATCAACCAGTGACCAAGCCATGCAGTTGTTGGCAAAAATGGCGATACGTTCCTGTACGTCAATGCCCAATGCCAGTAACGCACTCGCGATGTGACTGATATGCGCGTCGACCTGTCGCCAGGTCAGCTGTGTCTCACCATCAGGTGACCATTGGCGAAAAGCTGTGCGATCGGCACGGTGGGAAACTTGATGCTGTATACGGTGAGTTAAATGGTATTGCAGCAGATTATTGATCATAGCGCTCTAAGCCTGAAATGAATCAAACAGTTAACCTTGGGCAGGACGACATATCCCGCATCTCAGCTTACACGTGTTTACTTTTTTTCGCGCAGTCTACCTACTCTCTGGCAGCGGGAAAAGAGATTTCAGCGTCGAAGTGTGCGCCAAAACCAAGATTAATTTCATCACGTCCATTCATTTGGACAGAAAGAAGGTTAAAAGGTTTGATTCAGGCTACGAAATGCATGTCAGGCAGCAGCACCTTACCAACAGGTAAAAACACCAATCGTAATTAAAATATCAGGATATAATTTCGCATTGAAAAACTTTGCTAAAACTATCGAAAAAATAAAGAAGTGGTTAATGAAAAAGACTTAACTCAAGATATATCTTAGATAAGCCCAAGGTAATTCCTAATAAACAAACAGCAAAAATTATTCCCCCAATCGGGAGATAGCCGCCTTAGGGGGTAATAACCCGTTACTTACTCAGTGGTCTCGGGCTGACTCAGCATGGATTTCAACCATTGATGCCCCTTATCGCGTTCGGCTGATTCATGCCAAGAAAGATAGCATGTTACTTTTTCCTCAATCCAAGGCAAGGGAATACATCTTAACTGTAATTTTTCGGCTTGCTGCTGAGCTAACCAAGCAGGAACAATAGCCACCATGTCTGTATTGGAGACAATGCTCAGTACACTATATAAGTCCGTACACTGCTGGGTGATGACACGCCGCATCGTTTCTTTTATATAGTAAGGTTTACTGAATGAATAGAACCCCTCAAGCGATACTACAGCGTGCTGTTCCGATAAAAGTTGTTCCTGTGTGATGTTAGCGTCAATTCTCGGATGTTTCTGGGCTAAGACTAACGTCAGCTCATCCTCAAAAAGCACAACATTGTTAAACTCTGTAGATTCAAAGTTTGCATAACCAATGACAAACTCCACATCCTGATAACGCAATTGGTTGTCAATGTTACTTGTTATATAAGAATTTATTTTCAAATGTATTTGCGGTGCCATTTCTTTCACGCGGTTGATTATTGCCGCCCCCAAACGCAAATCAAGCGGGCTGCACAATGCAACAGAGAAAATGCGCTCGCTGGTCACAGGCTCAAATTCCGCCCCTGGCAATTCATTTTGCACAAGCTGCAACGCCTGGCGCATCGGGCCAAACAGCTGTTTGGCACGCACTGTGGGCTGAATGCCGCGCCCACATCGCACAAAAAGCTCGTCATTAAACATCAGTTTCAAACGCGCGACAGCGTTACTCACCGCGGGTTGTGACATCCCCAAAAAGCTTGCCGCCCGCGTAATGTTCTGCATTTGCATAACCGCGTCAAACACCGTGAGCAGGTTCAGATCGACGCTACGCAGGTGTATTTCACTCACACATTGATCAATAACAACCTCTGAATTTAATTCCGACATATCTCACTCCACTAAGTCCTATTTAGATAACTCAAACGAATATAATCAAAACAATGATTGAAACATCACTCTCTGAATCACACACGAAAAGTTAGTTGCCCATCGCCCTCTATTTAAAAATTGGCTTGAGCATCATCCCATATAAAAACGTGATTAAAGATTAAATACTGACGTATATCTCGATTATTTTCTTGGTTGCAGACAGAAAAACCGCATTAAAAACCCAACAAACAGTCACAATATAACTCGCAGTTATAACATCACCTGACACACTCACCATTAACTGTTCATACCCAAGAAAATAAAATACAAAAGCATAACCTGTCAAACATCTGATTCTTACCTATTGATAGCCAGATCGTCTAACACATTCACTGGAACAATAAAAAGCACAAACACATTGACAATAGGAATGCAAAAAATCAAAAACACTCTTTTAGTCTCGCGAGAGCGATGGTTACGCACTTTCAATATTAACCAAATGTAAATCAGAAGCAATTACGACAATATATATTCAGTTAATTTATGCTAAGAGGCCCGCAAATCACTCATGATTTTTTCTCTGGCAACATCATTTTTTACCGAATTATCGTCTAAAGCGTTACGCCGTTAACCACGTATGTAAAGACTATCCCCATTTTCAATCAGGTGTTGACAGCGCCAAGCCAATAACGTATCAAATTAGACAACGACATTATTTTGAGAACGTGAACCGCTATGAACCGTACACATCGTCTACTAGGCCTACTACTTAACGCATCTTCTTTGCGCGGTATGCCAGTGGACGAAGTTCAGAGCTGATTCAGCCCACGACATAACAAACCCGCGCTACTGCGCGGGTTTTTTTTTACCCGCTTAGCGTGAAATAAACACGATAAGGAACGCCCTGATGAGCCAACAAGTCATTATTTTCGATACAACGCTGCGTGATGGTGAACAAGCGCTGCAAGCCAGTCTGAGCGTGAAAGAGAAGATTCAGATAGCGATGGCACTGGAAAGAATGGGGGTCGACGTCATGGAAGTCGGTTTCCCAGTCTCTTCACCGGGTGATTTCGAATCGGTGCAAACCATCGCCCGTCAGATCAAAAATAGCCGTGTGTGTGGATTGGCCCGATGCGTCGATAAAGATATCGACGTCGCGGCCGAAGCATTGCGTGTCGCCGAAGCCTTTCGTATTCACGTCTTCCTGGCCACCTCAACCCTGCACATCGAATCAAAGTTGAAGCGTTCGTTCGATGAAGTGCTGGAGATGGCGATTCGGTCAGTGAAACGTGCTCGCAATTACACAGACGACGTAGAGTTCTCTTGTGAAGATGCAGGCCGTACTCCCATCGATAATCTGTGCCGTGTGGTGGAAGCGGCGATTAATGCTGGCGCGACAACGATCAATATCCCGGATACCGTGGGTTACACCACGCCGAACCAGTTTGGCGGCATCATCAGCACCCTGTACAACCGCGTCCCCAATATCGATAAAGCCATTATTTCTGTCCATTGCCATGACGATTTGGGTATGGCAGTCGGCAACTCTATCGCCGCGGTGCAGGCAGGTGCGCGCCAGGTTGAAGGGACGTTGAACGGCATTGGTGAGCGTGCAGGCAACACCTCGTTGGAAGAAGTGATCATGGCGATCAAAGTGCGCCAGGACATCATGAACGTGCACACCAATATCAACCACCAGGAAATTTTCCGCACCAGTCAAATTGTCAGCCAGTTGTGTAACATGCCGATCCCGGCCAACAAGGCGATCGTGGGCTCCAATGCTTTCGCACACTCATCCGGTATCCACCAAGATGGTGTCCTGAAGAACCGTGAAAACTACGAAATCATGTCACCGCAGACCATTGGTCTGAAAGATGTGCAACTGAACCTGACCTCCCGTTCCGGTCGTGCTGCGGTAAAACACCGTATGGAAGAAATGGGCTATAAGGAACAGGACTATAACCTGGACAACCTGTACGCCGCATTCCTGAAGCTGGCCGACAAGAAAGGCCAAGTGTTCGATTACGATCTGGAAGCATTGGCCTTCATTAATAAGCAGCAAGAAGAACCAGAGCATTTCAGCCTGGACTATTTCAGCGTCCAGTCAGGTAGCAGCATCATGGCGACCGCATCGGTGAAATTGATCTGTGGTGAAGAAGAAAAAGCCGAAGCGGCCACAGGCAACGGCCCGGTTGACGCAGTTTACCAAGCTATCAATCGCATTACCGGTTACCCAATCGAGTTGGTGAAATACCAGTTAACGGCCAAAGGTCAAGGCCGTGATGCACTGGGCCAGGTTGATATTGTCGTGTCCTACAACGGTCGTCGCTTCCACGGCGTGGGCCTTGCGACCGACATCGTGGAATCCTCAGCCAAGGCGATGGTTCACGTATTGAATAATATTTGGCGCTCTCAGCAGGTAGAAAAAGAAAAACAGCGTCTGCAGCAAAGCAAACATCAAAATAATCAGGAAACGGTGTGAACATGACGAAGACTTACCACATTGCCGTCTTACCCGGAGACGGAATCGGCCCAGAAGTAATGGCCCAGGCGCGTAAAGTGTTGGACGCAGTGCGTCAGCGCTTTGATATCCGCATCACCGAAGCCGAATATGACGTCGGTGGCATCGCCATCGACCGTCATGGCAGCCCACTGCCCCAGGCTACCCTTGCGGGTTGTGAGCAAGCCGATGCTATTCTGTTTGGCTCCGTGGGTGGCCCGAAATGGGAACACCTGCCCCCCGCCGAACAACCAGAACGCGGCGCGTTACTGCCACTGCGTAAGCACTTCAAGCTGTTTAGTAACCTGCGTCCCGCGCGTTTGTACCAAGGCTTAGAAGAATTCTGCCCACTGCGCGCCGACATCGCCGCCCGGGGATTCGATATTTTGTGCGTGCGCGAACTGACCGGCGGTATTTACTTTGGCCAGCCGAAAGGCCGTGAAGGCCAAGGCATGCAGGAACGTGCTTTCGACACTGAGGTCTATCACCGTTTCGAGATTGAACGCATTGCACGCATCGCCTTTGAATCCGCCCGTAAGCGTCGCAACAAAGTCACCTCTATCGACAAAGCCAACGTCCTGCAAAGCTCAATCCTGTGGCGGGAAGTGGTCAATCAGGTTGCTAAAGATTACCCGGACGTGTCGCTGTCGCACATGTACATCGACAACGCCACCATGCAGCTGATTAAAGATCCGTCCCAATTCGACGTGCTGCTGTGCTCCAACCTGTTCGGCGACATCCTGTCCGACGAATGCGCCATGATCACCGGTTCAATGGGCATGCTGCCATCCGCCAGCCTGAACGAGCAAGGTTTCGGTCTGTATGAGCCGGCTGGCGGTTCTGCGCCAGACATCGCGGGTAAAGGTATCGCTAACCCAATCGCTCAGATTCTGTCGGCCACCCTGCTGTTGCGATACAGCCTGGGTGCCGCCGACGCGGCTGATGCCGTAGAGCGCGCGATAAACCAGGCGCTGGAACAGGGCTACCGCACCGCCGATCTGGCCGGTACAGGTAACGCCATCAGCACCGATGAAATGGGCGACATCATCGCCCGCTTTGTAGCTCAGGGGGCATAACATGGCCAAGACCTTATATCAAAAGCTGTACGATGCCCACGTGGTGTACGAAGCCCCAAACGAAACGCCGCTGTTATACATCGACCGTCATTTGGTGCACGAAGTCACTTCGCCACAGGCGTTTGATGGCCTGCGCGCCATGGGCCGCAAAGTTCGTCAACCGGGCAAAACGTTCGCCACCATGGATCACAACGTCTCGACCCAAACCAAAGACATCAACGCCAGCGGCGAGATGGCACGAATTCAAATGCAGGAGCTGATCAAGAACTGTGCTGAATTCGGTGTCTCCCTGTACGATCTGAACCACCCGTTCCAGGGTATCGTGCACGTCATCGGCCCTGAACAGGGCATGACGCTGCCGGGCATGACCATCGTGTGCGGAGACTCCCACACCGCAACGCACGGCGCCTTTGGCTCGCTGGCATTCGGTATTGGCACCTCGGAAGTCGAACACGTACTGGCGACCCAGACCCTGAAACAGGGTCGCGCCAAGACGATGAAAATTGAAGTCGCCGGCGACGCAGCCGAAGGCATTACCGCCAAGGACATTGTGCTGGCGATCATCGGCAAAACTGGCAGCGCTGGCGGTACAGGTCACGTAGTGGAATTCTGCGGCAAAGCGATTGAAGCGCTGAGCATGGAAGGCCGCATGACCCTGTGCAACATGGCGATTGAAATGGGGGCCAAGGCCGGGCTGGTTGCACCGGACGACACCACCTTTGATTACCTGAAGGGCCGCCAGTTTGCGCCGACCGGCAGCAACTGGGAACAGGCTGTCGCTTACTGGCGTACGATGAAGTCCGATGATGACGCCAAATTCGATACCGTGGTGACCTTACGCGCAGAAGATATTGCGCCACAGGTCACCTGGGGTACTAACCCAGGCCAGGTGATCGCCGTCAATCAGGTGATCCCTGCACCGGAATCCTTTAGCGATCCTGTCGAACGAGCCTCTGCCGAGAAGGCACTGGCCTACATGGATCTCAAACCGGGTATCAAACTGACTGAAGTGCCGATCGACAAAGTGTTTATCGGTTCTTGCACCAATTCGCGCATCGAAGATCTGCGTGCCGCAGCGGCGATCGCCAAGGGACGCAAGGTTGCCAACGGCGTTCAAGCTATCGTGGTGCCCGGCTCCGGCCCAGTAAAGGCGCAGGCAGAGGCTGAAGGCTTGGATAAAATCTTTATTGAAGCCGGTTTTGAATGGCGTCTGCCGGGTTGCTCAATGTGCCTGGCAATGAACAACGACCGTCTGAACCCCGGCGAACGCTGTGCATCCACCAGCAACCGTAACTTTGAAGGGCGTCAGGGCCGTGGTGGCCGTACGCACCTGCTCAGCCCTGCTATGGCTGCTGCGGCTGCCGTTGCCGGTCATTTCGCCGATATCCGTGATATTCACTAAGGGGCTAACGTGTCTAAATTTACTCAGCATATCGGTTTAGTCGTCCCTCTGGACGCGGCTAACGTCGATACCGACGCCATCATCCCAAAACAGTTTTTACAGAAAGTCACGCGCACAGGTTTCGGCCAGCATCTGTTCAACGACTGGCGTTTTCTCGACGATGCCGGTCAACAACCGAACCCAGAGTTCGTGCTGAACAAACCGCGTTACAAGGGGGCCAGTATCCTGCTGGCGCGTGAAAACTTTGGCTGTGGCTCCTCACGTGAGCATGCGCCGTGGGCACTGACCGATTACGGTTTTAAAGTCGTGATTGCACCAAGCTTCGCTGATATCTTCTATGGCAACTCGTTCAACAACCAGTTGTTACCTGTCACACTGAGCGAACAAGAAGTCGATGAATTGTTCAAACTGGTGGCAGACAATGAAGGCGTCGAGTTCGTGGTCGATCTGGAAAATCAGACCGTCAACGCTGGCGGTAAAAGCTATCCATTCGAGATTGACAGCTTCCGCCGCCACTGCATGATCAACGGGCTGGACAGTATTGGTTTGACGCTGCAACACGAGGCCGATATTTCCCGCTACGAAGCGCAGCAGCCTGCGTTTCTGAACTGATCATCGGCTAAGACTCCCAATACGGCAAGGCGCCCCCTGGAGCTGAGTAAACTCAGTGGCAGGGGGCCCCTTACACAACCCAAACAGCGGCAGTTTCAAGTATGACGGGTATCACCAATAACCCAGCCACTTCCACCACGCCCCACCAATCAAAATCCAAATCAACAGGTTAACCACGCTCATCACCCAACCGGCTTTCCACCACTCCCCTAGCGTCACATAGCCAGAGCCGAAAATAATCGGTGCTGTTCCCGTGCCATAGTGAGTCAGTGACATCATCAGTGAAGAAGAGAACGCCAGGATCAGTCCCAGCAATGCAGGCGGGGCACCCAGCGCAACACCAGCAGCAAAGAACGCGGCGAACATGGCAGTGACGTGTGCGGTGGTGCTGGCGAAAAAGTAATGCGAGTACAGATAGATAATGGTCAGCAGTACCGTGCCACCGACCCAGCTCATGCCCATGTGATCGATACCGTTGCCCACCGTTTGCGACAGCCAACTGATCAATCCCAACTTACCAAGGAAACTGGCCATCATCACCAGCGCTGAGAACCACACGACGGTATCCCAAGCGCCCTTGTGTTTCAGCACGTCTTCCCAGCTCAACACCCCCGTAGCCAATAGCACCGCCAGGCCAATCAGCGCCGCAGTGGTTGGGTTTACCGACAAGGCCGGTCCAAAGATCATCGCCGGGATACCTGCCCACATCACCAATAACAAGGCAAACACCGCCAAGGTGATTTTCTCGGGTAATGTGATGTGTCCCAATGCCTGCAGTTTTTCACGGGCGAAAAGTGGTGCATCCGGGGTACTTTTCACGTCCGGTGGATACAACAGGTAAATCACCAATGGCATAACGATAAGCGAGCACAATCCCGGTACCAAAGCCGCAACAGCCCACATAGACCAGGAGAGTTCAAAGTTGCCATGGGTGCCTTTGGCAATCAAACTGACGATCAAGGGGTTAGGTGCCGTAGCGGTAATAAACATCGCAGAAGTGATAGGGTTGATATTGTAATTTACCAATGACAGATAGCGGCCAATTTTACCGGAGGTATTCAACTCGGGTTTGGAGCCAAAGCTATCGGCGATCGATCTCATGATCGGGTGGATAATCCCGCCGCCACGGGCCGTATTGCTTGGCGTTACCGGTGCCAACGTGGTCTCAGCCAGCGTCAATGCATAGGCGATCCCCAGCGTCTTTTTGCCAAACAGCGAAATAAAGTAATAGCCAATACGTGCACCTAACCCGGTTTTGTTCAGGCTAAGAGAAATCATAATCGAGAAACCAATCAGCCAGATCAATTGGTTGGAAAATCCACTCAGCGCGTCATTCAGCGCCGCGCCTGGATTGCCGGGATGGGTAACGCCGGTCACGGCCACCAGCGCAATGGCCACCACTGAAACGGCACCGATCGGCATCGCTTTGCCGATGATGGCAATAATGGTGCCGATAAACAGCGCCAGCAAATGCCAGGCATTGGGCTCTACCCCATCAGGCACAGGGATCACAAACCAAATTAGCAAAGTCGCAGCGAGGGCACACAGAGAAGGGACAGGTTTGAGCGGTGTTAGTTTATCCATAACATACCCACTTTTCTAAACGGATCGGCATCTCAGCAACAAGATGGGCGGGAGCGCAGCAGTCACGCTCCGTGTTCCATTTAGCTTGGGGGGTTGGCGTCATGTTCTCAATGACATGCGTCAATGTTGCTGACGTTAAAACTCACACTTCCGGCACGCGAGCGCTCACCCATAACGCCACTACAGCCAGGACGGTCGCGAACCAATACACCGCATAATGGCCCAGATTTTCCACCAATGCCCCCTGCAGTACACCCGCCAAAATCACACCGGTAGAAATGCTGTTGGTAAACAACGTCGTCGCTGCCCCCGGCCGTCCCGGCATCAGGTCCTGGAAATACAGCATGCCGATGCCAGCGATAATGCCAATAAATATGGCGTTGAATAGCTGTAGCACCATCAGTGCCAGCTTGAATTTAAACATCACCAACCCGGCATAAAACAAAATACCCGCTGCCACAGCAAACAGCATCATGTTGCGCTTGCCGAAGCGTTTGACGTAATAGCCAGCCAGCAGCATTGCCGGGATCTCCAACCCCGCCGCTGTCCCCATCAGCAGACCCGCCAGATTCTCCGGTAGCCCCAAATCCGCGGTAATGTAGAGCGGCATATCGATGATATACATCGTATTGCACGTCCACATCAGCATCGAGGCGATAAACAAGCGCCGCACATCAGGGTTACGCCAGGCACTCACGGGGGCAATAGGGGCAGAGGCCGTATTGGCAAGCGCATCGTCCTGTGCTTGCTGCCCAGCACGCGGCACTGATGGCAAGGTAAACCACACCAATAGTGCACAGACAGCAAAGGTTGTCGCCGCAATCACGAACATCACGGTAAATCCATAAGTCAGCGCCAGCGTAAACGACAGCGGCGGACCAATCACCCATGCCAGCGACAATTGCGCACGCATCACCGAGCTGAACATCACGACTTCACGCGCCGAGCTGTCAGCATATTCTCGCGCCAGCGCGAAAATTTGCGGCATCGCCGTATTGGCAATAGCCGACAACAGCACACCGGCGGTAATCAGCGTCAAATAGTCACGATTGAAGGCAAACAGCAGACAGTTGCCGATCGCCATAACACAGCACATCAGAATCAACTTACGCCGGTCACCCTGCGTATCCGAACGCTTGGCCAACAGAAAACTGACGGCAATACCGACAATGGCATTAACGGTGTAGAACAGGCCAACCCATAACGGTCGTACCTTAACTTCAGTGGTCAGGAACAGGCTCAGCGTCGGCGCCAAGAGTGCCCCGGCAATGCCGGAAAGAAACGCGATCAGCAGGAAAGCGGCAAAGACAGGATTAAAGCGGCGTGGCAGCCAGCGCTGGCGTTTCATATCATCGTTCCCTGGCCCTAAAGCGGAAGACAGAACCTTAGGCTACGGGAGAAAAATTGCAAGAACATCCCCATGGCCCACAATAAAAAAACCAGTGGGTATGACCCCACTGGCTGGTGAACAACACCATTACTCAGAAACACTTTCATTACCGTAGCCTCAGAGGTGCTCGCGGTATTGCTTGTCCGTCATGCTCTTAATGTCCCACTGGGTCAGGTGGGCCAACATGTCCAATCGTGCCTGTTCAGGCACCTGGCCCAGCCAGTCGGCGTGCTGCCGGCGTACCGCACTGAAGTAGCGCTGATAGAACTGTTTTGACAAGAAAACTTTCATCCGTCGCCCTCCCCCTTTCATTGAGGAAAATTATCGGCGTAATATAGGGAAAGATAAATTGATGAGTTGATGCCGGAGCGTTCCTCTTTTATGTCCACCTCCAGATTGCAACAGCAGTTCATTCGCCTGTGGCAACGCTGCCATGGCGAGCCGACAGAGACCACGCTGCAAGAACTGGCCGACGCGCTCACCTGCTCACGTCGTCACGTGCGTTCGCTACTTGGGGCCATGCAGCAGCAAGGCTGGCTGACCTGGCAAGCGGAATCGGGTCGCGGCAAACGTTCGCGGCTCACCTTCCACTATACTGGCCTGGCATTGCAGCAGCAGCGGGCGGAAGACCTGTTGGAACAAGACCGCATCGATCAACTGGTGCAATTGGTCGGCGATAAAAATGTGGTGCGACAGATGCTCCTCTCGCAACTGGGGCGCAGCTTTCGTCAGGGTAAACACATTCTGCGTGTGCTCTACTATCGCCAGTTATACAACCTGTTGCCCGGTTCGGCGTTACGACGTTCGGAAACCCATTTGGCACGGCAGATTTTCAGCGGACTGACGCGTATAAATGAGGAAAACGGGGAACTAGAATCAGATCTCGCGCATCATTGGCAAGCGTTAACACCGCTGCACTGGCGTTTTTATCTACGTCCGGCGATCCATTTTCACCATGGCCGTGAACTGGAAATGGAGGATGTCATCAGCACGCTCAGTCGGTTGACACCGCAGCCCCTGTTTTCCCATATCGAGCGAGTGACGTCACCGACGCCATACGTGATTGACGTGCACCTGCTCAGCCCCGACTACTGGCTCCCCTGGTTGCTGGGCTCTGTGCACGCCATGATCCTCCCACGTGAGTGGCAGAGTCTGCCAGAGTTCTCACGCCATCCAATCGGCACCGGGCCGTACAGTGTGGAACGGAACCACCGCAGTCAGATGAAAATTCACGCCTTCGACGATTACTTTGGTTACCGGGCACTGATCGATGAGGTAAATATCTGGGTATTGCCGGAAGTGACAGAAGAACTGGTACATTCAGGCGTACAACTGCAAGCTGACGATACCGGCAAAAATGAGCTGGAAAGCCGATTGGAAGAAGGCTGCTATTTCCTGTTGTTCGATCAACGTTCCCCATTGGCGGCAGATCCGGCCATTCGCAGTTGGCTGTGTGAGTTGATTAACCCCATTTCACTGCTGAGCAACGCCGGGCCTATCTACCAACGCTATTGGTCTCCCGCCTATGGCATTTTGCCGCGCTGGCATCATAACCGTGCGCTGGCCCTGCAACCCAAACCACCTGGATTAACCGAACTGACGCTGACCTTCTACAGCGAACACTCGGAATTCCATGCCATTCAACAGGCGATCGAACCTTTGCTGGCGCAGCAGGGTATCAAGCTGAAGATTCAGAGCGTCGATTACGACACCTGGCACAAAGGCGATGCGATCAGCGATGTGTGGCTAGGCAGCGCCAACTTCTATCTGCCGCTGGAATTCTCACTGTTCGCCACGCTGTATGAGTTGCCGCTAATGCAGCACTGCATGAATGAAGATCTCGCAGAGGATGCGATGTTATGGCGCGCCAATGCCTTACCGCTGGCCGATTTTGGTCAACGCCTGGTCAGCAGTCATCAGTTGCATCCGCTGTTCCACCACTGGCTACAGCTACACGGTCAACGGAGTATGCGCGGCGTGCGGATGAACACCCTCGGCTGGTTTGATTTTAAATCCGCGTGGTTTGCGCCACCGGAAGCATAAGCATCTTTCACCAGCGCGCGTTAGTCTTTACAATGGCGCCGTCTCAACGGGGTGCAAAAAACGAATTATTGCTGAGATATACCCAAAATAATTGAAGTTGCAGGTAGGCGGCAAACGAGCGAATCCCCAAGAACATAAAATTCCTATGTGACTGGGGAGAGAGAGAAGCCAACACCGCTGCAACGTCAAGTATGAAGGGTATAAACCCGTCGAACCTGATCCGGTCAATACCGGCGGAGGGATTTGAGCCTAGCGAACCGGCAGCCGCCATTCGCCCCCTCAGATACCTTTGCCCCCTAAATGTTCAGGAGTGCAAAGTGGTCAAAAAAAGCCTGCCCTTATTACTGTTGTTGAGCGCCGCACCGGTGTTCGCCAAACCCACGCTGACGGTCTATACCTATGATTCTTTCGCTGCCGACTGGGGCCCTGGCCCGGCAGTCAAAAAGGCCTTTGAGGCCCAGTGCGACTGTGAGCTGAAATTCGTTGCCCTGGAAGACGGTGTCTCACTGCTTAACCGTTTACGCATGGAAGGCAAAAACAGTGCCGCCGACGTGGTTCTGGGATTGGACAACAACCTGCTGCAGGCCGCGCAACAAACCGGTTTATTCGCGCCAAGCGGCGTTAACAGCGCAACCTTGAGTGTGCCTGGCGGCTGGCAGGATAAAACCTTCGTGCCTTACGACTACGGTTACTTTGCCTTTGTTTACAATAAAGAAAAACTGAAGAACCCACCCACAAGCCTGCGAGAACTGGTCGACAGCGATCAAAAATGGAAAGTGATTTACGAAGATCCGCGCACCAGTACTCCGGGCCTGGGCCTGCTGCTGTGGATGCAGAAAGTCTATGGTGACAAAGCCCCCGAAGCTTGGCAGAAACTGGCGAAAAAAACCGTCACCGTGACAAAGGGCTGGAGTGAAGCTTACGGTTTGTTCCTGAAAGGTGAAGGCGATCTGGTGCTCAGCTACACCACCTCCCCTGCCTATCATCTTATTGAAGAGAAGAAAGACAGCTACGCTGCGGCCAATTTTAGCGAAGGCCACTATCTGCAAGTCGAAGTGGCGGGCAAACTCAAAGCCAGCAAACAACCGGCGCTGGCCGAGCGCTTTATGCAATTTATGGTCACTCCGGCGTTCCAGAACACCATTCCAACAGGCAACTGGATGTACCCGGTGATCAAAACCCAATTACCCGCAGGTTTTGAGCAAATGACTGTACCGCAGACAGCGCTGCAATACAGTGCAGAAGACGTGGCTAAACAACGCGGCAACTGGATCCGAGCATGGCAAACCGCCGTCAGCCACTGATCCCGCATTGGCTATGGCCGGGGCTACTGGCCGCCGGTCTGATCCTGACCATCGCCGTATTGGCGATGGGTTCTCTGTGGCGACACGCGCCGGAAAGCGACTGGCGCGGCCTGTGGCAAGACAGCTACCTGTGGCATGTGGTCCGTTTCACCTTCTGGCAGGCGTTGCTGTCTGCACTGATTTCGGTGCTGCCCGCAATCCTATTGGCACGTGCGCTATACCGCCGCCGTTTTCCTGGTCGTCAACTGCTGCTGCGGTTGTGTGCCATGACGCTGGTGCTGCCCGTACTGGTAGCCGTATTCGGCTTGCTCAGTGTGTATGGCCGACAAGGCTGGTTGGCCGCGCTATGCGGCTGGCTCGGCATCGACTACAGTTTCTCCCCTTACGGCCTGCAGGGCATCCTGTTAGCCCACATGTTCTTCAACCTGCCTCTAGCGACCCGGCTACTGTTACAGGCACTGGAAAACATTCCGGTCGAGCAACGCCAACTGGCGGCCCAGCTTGGCATGAGCGGTTGGCAGCAATTCCGCTTTGTCGAGTGGCCAGCGCTGCGTCGTCAAATTCTGCCGAGCGGTGCGCTGATCTTTATGTTGTGCTTCGCCAGCTTCGCCACCGTGCTATCACTGGGAGGCGGGCCGCAAGCCACCACCATCGAACTGGCTATCTATCAGGCACTCAGTTATGACTACGATCTCAGCCGTGCAGCACTGCTGGCTCTTATCCAACTGGCATGCTGTCTGGGCCTGGTGGTGCTCAGTCAGCGTTTGAGTCAGGCGCTGCCCGTTGGCAGCACCCATGCCCACCGTTGGCGCAATCCGGAAGATAGCCTGTGGCGACGCACCAGTGATGTTCTGCTGATTACCGCCGCGCTGCTGTTACTGTTACCCCCGCTGCTGGCCGTCATTACCGACGGGGCCAATCAAACACTGGTCAGCGTTCTACAACAACAGGTGCTCTGGCAGGCGTTGTTCACCTCGCTACGCATCGCGCTCGGTGCAGGCGCACTCTGTGTCATGCTGACGATGATGCTGTTGTGGAGTAGCCGTGAATTAAAGCTGCAACAGCGATTACGCTTTGGCCATACGTTGGAACTGAGCGGCATGGTGATCCTGGCAATGCCGGGTATCGTGCTGGCTACCGGCTTCTTCTTGTTGTTAAGCGATACCCTGGGGCTACCGCAATCGCCCTATGCGCTGGTTATCCTCACCAATGCGTTGATGGCAGTGCCTTATGCGTTGAAAGTGCTGGAAAACCCCATGCGCGACCTCGCTGAACGTTACAACCCGCTGTGTTTGTCACTGGATATCCACGGTTGGCAACGGCTACGCTGGATCGAACTCAAAGCGTTACGCCGCCCACTGGCACAGGCGTTAGCCTTCGCCTGCGTATTGTCACTCGGGGATTTTGGCGTGGTGGCCCTGTTCGGCAACGAGCACTTCCGTACGCTACCTTTTTACCTGTATCAACAGATTGGCGCCTATCGCAGTAATGACGGCGCGGTCACCGCACTGTTGCTGCTACTGTTGTGCTTCCTACTGTTTACCTTGATCGAACGTTTACCAGGCCGCCATGATAGATCTTGAAAAACTGACCTACCTGTATGAACACCTGCCCATGCGCTTTGATCTGCGCATTGAGCCGGGCGAACGTGTCGCGGTGCTTGGCCCCAGCGGGGCAGGAAAAAGCACGCTTCTTAGCCTGATCGCCGGATTCCTGTCTGCCACCTGCGGCAAGCTGCGGCTCAATGGCAGCGACCACACCACTACGCCACCGGCTAAACGCCCCGTCTCTATGCTGTTTCAGGAAAATAACCTGTTCGCCCATTTGACGGTGGCACAGAACATCGGATTAGGTCTGGATCCCGGATTGCGGCTGAAGGAAGAACAGAAGCAACAGTTGGCACACATCGCGCGACAAGTGGGATTGGAAGAACATTTGACGCGCCTGCCGTCACAGCTATCCGGTGGCCAGCGCCAGCGTGCAGCCTTGGCCCGCTGTCTGATCCGTCAACAGCCTATCCTGTTGCTCGACGAGCCTTTCTCAGCGCTCGATCCCGCACTGCGCAATGAAATGTTGCAGCTACTGCAGGAGGTTTGCGACCAGCGATCCCTGACATTACTGATGGTTTCCCACAATCTGGATGATGCCGCGCGGATCGCGCCGCGCACCTTACTCGTGGTTGACGGTCGCATTTATTATGACGGCCCGACGCTGGCGCTACTGGACGGCAGCGCCCCAGAGGCCAAGGTACTCGGCATCGCGAACAAAGCGTGATCTGACGCGCGTTTTTTATGCTGTGAAAATAAACCTGTTGTGCGAATTTTGCGCCTGTGGTTTTATAAAAACCTGACTTTTTTTACTGATGATAAGGTTCCCTGTGATCGCATCCTCGCTGACTTCGACCCTACTAATTACCGCGCTACCAGCCGCGGTGGTCGTCGTGCGTGTGGTGGTGGTCGTCGGCAATGCGCCGTAGGGTCCGAATCAACGCATCGATTCCCAAACCCCGCCGGCGCAAACCGGGCGGGGTTTTTAGTTTTAGCCCCCTGCCCAGAAAAGCGAACCGGCCTTGAGAAAGGATAGGAACATGGCAATTTCGGGCACGCCACATCAAGGTAACCGCTTCACTGGCGCACAGCTGATCGTTCATCTGCTGGAACGGCAGGGTATTACCACCGTCGCCGGCATTCCCGGTGGTGCAGCACTGCCACTGTATGATGCACTGGGCCAAAGCACTCGCATTCACCACGTACTGGCACGCCACGAACAGGGCGCAGGCTTTATGGCACAAGGCATGGCGCGTGCTAACGGCAAAGCGGCGGTGTGCATCGCCTCTAGCGGACCGGGTGCAACCAACCTGGTCACCGCCATCGCCGACGCCAAGCTCGATTCCATTCCGCTGGTATGTATCACCGGCCAAGTGCCTTCCTCGATGATCGGCACCGACGCTTTCCAGGAAGTGGATACCTACGGCATCTCGATCCCTATCACCAAGCACAACCATTTGGTACGCGATATCCGCGAATTGCCGCAAGTGATCTGCGATGCATTCCGTATCGCAGAGTCCGGTCGCCCAGGTCCAGTGTGGATCGACGTGCCTAAAGACGTACAAACTGCGGTTATCGATTTGGATGAGTTGCCCCCGATCGCCATTCCCGATGCGGCTCCCGCCTTTGAAGCCTCCGCGGTGGCTCAGGCTGCGACAATGATCAACCAGGCCAAGCGCCCGGTGCTGTATCTGGGTGGCGGTATCATCTGCGCCAATGCCTACCAACAGGCGGTTGAATTGGCCGAACGCGCCAACTTGCCCACCACCATGACGCTGATGGCACTCGGCGCCATGCCGGTTCAGCATCCGCTGTCGCTGGGTATGCTGGGGATGCATGCGGCACGTAGCACTAACTTTATCCTGCAAGAAGCCGATCTGCTGATCGTACTGGGCGCCCGCTTTGACGATCGGGCGATTGGCAAAACCGAACAGTTTTGCCCGAACGCCAGCATCATCCATGTGGATATCGACCGTGCCGAACTGGGTAAGGTAAAACAGGCCAATATTGCCATTCATGCCGACGTTGGTCAGGTGTTGCAGCAACTGTTACCACTGATTGAGGCACAGCCACGCAGTGAATGGCTGGACACCGTCAACGGCCTGAAGCGCGAGTTCCCGTTCAGTATGCCGAACGCCGAAGACCCGCTGAGCCATTACGGGCTGGTGCTCGCTGCCGCACGCTGTGTAGATGACAGCGCCATTATCACCACCGACGTGGGCCAGCATCAGATGTGGGTAGCACAAGCCTATCCGCTGAGCCGTCCGCGCCAGTGGCTGACCTCTGGTGGACTCGGGACCATGGGCTTTGGCCTACCAGCCGCAATTGGCGCCGCGTTGGCAGAACCACAGCGTAAAGTGCTGTGCTTTTCCGGTGACGGTAGCCTGATGATGAACATTCAGGAAATGGCTACTGCCGTCGAACACAATCTGGACGTGAAAATTATCCTGATGAACAACCAGGCGTTGGGGCTGGTACATCAACAGCAAACCCTGTTTTATCAACAGCGCATTTTTGCCGCCGCCTACCCCAAGCGCACCGACTTTATCAAGATTGCTGCCGGTTTCGGGTTGGACACCTGCGATTTAAACGCCGCGGAAGATCCACAGGCAGCTCTCGCAGAAGCGCTCCAGCGCCCAGGGCCTTGTCTGATCCACGCGCTGATCGATATCAATGAAAAAGTCTTCCCGATGGTGCCGCCGGGTGCCGCTAATATCGACATGATTGGAGAATAAGCCATGTCAGAACAATACAATAACCCGCAGGTGATCCTGGAACTGACGGTTCGTAACCATCCCGGCGTGATGTCGCATGTGTGCGGTCTGTTCGCCCGCCGCGCCTTTAACGTGGAAGGCATTCTGTGTCTGCCGCTGAAAGACGGTAAACAGAGCCGCATCTGGCTATTGGTGGCGGACGATCAACGACTGATGCAGATGATAAGTCAGGTAGAGAAACTCGAAGATGTATTGCAAGTAAAACGCCACAGCGAGGACGTGCGGGTGTTCGAACAGTTAGAGGCATTCTTCCAGTAATGCACAAAGGGGCGTTACGCCCCCTTGTTATTGTCCTGCTAATACCTTCCACAAGAGGTGCCGATAAACCGGCATCAGTGGTTGCAGGGACAGATAATAAAAGGTACCGAGCGCCAGGATCCAACTCAGCACGCAGGCCATCCGCAGGCGCACCGGCGACAGCCAGTTGCTCAAGCGGTCGGCGCTGCGCTTGCCTTCACGCCACCAACGCCAGCTCAGCCAGACGGCAAGCCAAACCAGCATCACCACCGCAAACAGCAACCATTTGAATAACGCACTGTTGGCGCTGGCAGGAATGTCGATCGCCACGCCGGCCAGAATACCCGGGAAAAAATAGACCGGTGGCCAGGTGATGCAGCCGATAATGTTCGGCAATGCGAATTTGTACGGCGGTAAATCCAGCATCCCGGCGACCATCGGCACCAGTGGACGCGTCGGGCCAATAAAACGGCCAATCAGAATGGTCGCCATACTGTGCTGATGTAGCGCATGCTCGGTTTTGTCGAGCATCGCCTTGTTCTTTTTCAGGAATGACCACCGGTGCAACGGCCCCTTGAAGGCACGACCGATAAAGTAAGAGATCCAGTCGCCCAGCAAGCAACCGGCAATGCCTGCCGCCCAGGCGTAATAGAAGTCAACCTGACCACTCCCAATCAAGGCGCCGATACTGGCCATCATCACCGTGCCGGGCAACAACAACCCAACCAACGCCAACGACTCCAAAAACGCGACAAGCATGACGACCATCAGAGTGAAAGCCAAAGACTGGGTAATTAAATGCTGTAAATAGGCTTCCATTAAACCTCTGCTGGTTATCCAAAGCGCGTGGGCGTGGGATTGTCAGGTGCAGCCGGGAACGAGTCAACCGGTGAATTGTAGGGTTTTTTGGCAGGACTGCACGGCAATGGACAATGACTGTATAAAAACCCATACTGTAATTTATGTCCTTCTCCCTTTAGCTTAGCCTCTCAGGAACAGCGTGATGTCACTCCAACAGGGTTTCCTGCTCACCCGCCACTGGCGTGATACGCCGGCTGGCACCGAGGTGGAGTTTTGGCTGGCGACCGACAATGGGCCACAGCAAATTCGCCTGTCGCCGCAGACCTCCGTCGCCTTCATTCCTGTCGAACAGCGCCAACGTGCTGAGCTGTTGCTGCGCGAAGAGCGGCAATGGGAGCTAAAACCCTTACCGCTGACTGATTTTCATCACCGCCCGGTCCTGGGGCTGTACTGCCGCCAACACCGTCAGTTGATCAAACTGGAAAGGCTGCTGAAAGACGGCGGCGTCAATGTCTACGAAGCCGATATTCGCCCGCCGGAACGCTACCTGATGGAACGCTTTATCACCGCGCCGGTGTGGTTCAGTGGCCAACCGAATGGCAGTGGCCCCCTGCTCAACAGTAAAATGAAACCCGCACCAGAATACCGCCCTGTACTGAAGCTGGTCTCGCTGGACATTGAAACCACCGCTCACGGTGAGCTGTACTCTATTGCACTGGAAGGCTGCGGACAGCGCCAGGTCTACATGCTTGGGCCAGCCAACGGTGGCAATGAGACGCTAGATTTTGCTCTGGAGTACTGCGTAAGCCGCCCGCAGATGTTAGAACGCCTGAACCAGTGGCTGGAACAGCACGACCCCGACGCCATCATTGGCTGGAATCTGGTGCAGTTTGATCTACGCGTACTGCAAAAACACGCCGAGCGCTACCAGATCCCATTACGGTTAGGCCGTGGGGGTAACCCGCTCGAGTGGCGTGAACACGGTTTCAAACAAAATCACTTTTTCGCCTCCGCCGCCGGTCGATTGATTATCGATGGCATCGAAGCGTTGAAATCTGCCACCTGGAACTTCCCTTCTTTTAGTCTCGAGCACGTGTCTCAGACACTGCTGGGGGAAGGCAAGTCTATAGACAACCCTTATCAGCGGATGGCCGAAATCGACCGACGCTTCGCCGAAGATAAACCGGCACTGGCACGCTACAACTTAAAAGATTGTGAGCTCGTGACGCGGATTTTTGCCAAAACCGAGTTGCTGACCTTTCTGCTGGAGCGCGCCACGGTCACCGGGTTAGCGGCTGATCGCAGTGGCGGTTCGGTCGCGGCCTTCAGCAATCTGTATATGCCACGCATGCACCGGCTGGGTTTTATCGCCCCCAACCTCGGCGAACAGCCAGAAGAACACAGCCCCGGCGGTTTTGTGATGGATTCACAACCCGGCCTGTATGATTCAGTGCTGGTGCTGGATTACAAAAGTCTGTATCCGTCGATCATCCGCACCTTTCTGATCGATCCGGTCGGGCTGGTGGAAGGCATGCAACACCCGAGCGATGTCGATTCAGTGCCCGGTTTCCGCAACGCGCGCTTCTCACGTAGCAAACACTGCCTGCCGGCGATCGTCGAGCAGATCTGGCAGGGGCGTGAAACGGCAAAACGTCAGCAGAACAAAGCGTTATCCCAGGCATTGAAGATCATCATGAATGCGCTGTATGGCGTATTGGGATCGAGCGGTTGCCGCTTTTTCGATCCCCGCCTGGCCTCGTCGATCACCCTGCGTGGCCACGAGATCATGCGCCAAACGCGTGAACTGATCGAAGCACAGGGGTACCAGGTCATCTACGGCGATACAGATTCCACCTTCGTTTGGCTCAAGCAACCCCATGACGAGCAGCAGGCCGCCCAAATCGGCAGGACGCTGGTTGAGCACGTAAACCAATGGTGGCAACAACATTTACAGGCGCAGTATGGGCTGGATAATGCCTTGGAGCTGGAGTTCGAAACCCATTACTCGCGCTTCCTGATGCCGACCATTCGTGGTGCCGAACAGGGCAGTAAAAAACGCTATGCTGGGCTGATCGCAAGCGCTGATGGCCGTGAAGAGATGGTTTACAAAGGCCTTGAAACCGTGCGCACCGACTGGACACCGCTTGCGCAGCAGTTTCAGCAACTGCTCTACCAACGCATTTTTAAAAGGCAGCCGTATCAGGATTTTGTGCGGGAATACGTGAGCCAAACACTGAACGGCGATTTCGACGATCGGCTCGTTTACCGCAAGCGCCTGCGCAGGAGACTGGACGAATATCAGCGCAACGTACCGCCACATGTCCGTGCTGCACGCATCGCCGACGACTATAATCGTCAGCAGGGCCGGCCGCTTCAATACCAGAATGGCGGCTGGATCAGCTATGTCATGACCGTTGCCGGGCCAGAGCCGCTGGAGACCCAGCAATCGGCAATTGATTACCCCCATTATCTGGAGCGCCAGTTACAACCCGTGGCAGACGCTATACTCCCATTCTTGCACGACGATTTTACCACGCTGGTGACCGGGCAAATGGGGTTGTTTTGACATTCAGCCCGTCCCGCGGGCTTTGGCGAAGGGTTAAGAAAAATCATCAGGTTTTGCAGGTGACGAACGCGTCGCCTTCCATTACCATAGCGCCCTTCCCAAATTCTGGACCACACTTCACCCATGCCGTCTAACGATGTATGCATGGGATGAATAGCTATTGCCCGCCATATAAAAATAAATCGGGATTAGCAGACGTTTGATACGGGTACCGCGGTGTTCTAAACCCGGTAACAAGACTTACTTAAAAAGAATCGAGCCGACAATATATGCCTTTTACACTTGGTCAACGCTGGATCAGCGACACGGAAAGCGAATTAGGATTGGGTACTGTCGTGGCGCTGGATGCGCGCATGATTACCCTGCTTTTCCCCGCAACCGGCGAAAACCGCCTTTATGCCAGAAATGACTCGCCAATCACCCGCGTGATGTTCAACCCAGGCGACACCATCAGCAACCACGAAGGCTGGGAGCTGCAGGTGGAAGAGGTCAAAGAGGATAACGGCCTGCTGACCTATATTGGCACCCGCCTGGACACCCAGGAAAGCGGTGTGGCAATGCGTGAAGTGCTGCTGGACAGTAAGCTGACCTTCAGCAAGCCGCAAGACCGCCTGTTTGCCGGCCAGATCGACCGTATGGATCGCTTCGCGCTGCGTTTCCGCGCCCGTAAATACCAGAGCGAACAGTATCGTCTGCCGTTTGCCGGTCTGCGCGGCATGCGAGCCAGCCTGATCCCTCACCAGTTGCATATTGCCTATGAAGTCGGCCAGCGCCATGCCCCACGCGTTCTGTTAGCAGATGAAGTAGGCCTGGGTAAAACCATTGAAGCCGGTATGATCATCCACCAGCAACTGCTGGCAGGCCGTGCCGAGCGCGTATTGATCGTGGTACCAGAAACGTTGCAGCACCAGTGGCTGGTCGAAATGATGCGCCGCTTCAACCTCTATTTCTCACTATTCGACGACAGCCGTTACTCAGAGGCCAAACTCGACAGCAGCAACCCGTTTGAAACCGAACAGTTGGTCATCTGCTCGCTGGACTTCGTGCGCCGTAATAAGCAGCGCCTGGAAGAACTGGCCGATGCCCAATGGGATCTGCTGGTCGTCGATGAAGCACACCACCTGGCCTGGAGCGAAGACGCACCAAGCCGCGAATACCAGGTGATTGAACAGCTGGCCGAGCATATCCCCGGCGTACTGCTGCTGACCGCAACCCCAGAACAGCTTGGCCAACAGAGCCACTTTGCGCGTTTACGCCTGTTGGATCCGAACCGTTTCCACGACTACCACGAATTCGTCGCAGAACAGCAGAAATACCGCCCGGTGGCGGATGCTGTCACCTTGCTGCTCAGTGGTGAGCGCCTGGCGGATGACAAGCTGAACCTGCTCGGCGAGCTGATCGACGAACAAGACATTGAACCGCTGTTAAAAGCCGCCAACAGCGACAGTGAAAACAGCGAGCAGGCGCGTCAGGAGCTGGTCACCATGCTGATGGACCGCCACGGTACCAGCCGCGTGCTGTTCCGTAACACCCGTAATGGGGTCAAAGGCTTCCCGCACCGTAATCTGCATCAGATCAAGCTGCCGCTGCCAACTCAGTACCAGACCGCCATTAAAGTGTCTGGCATCATGGGTGCAAAGAAAACCGTTGAGGCACGTGCACGCGACATGCTCTATCCAGAGCAAATCTATCAGGAATTTGAAGGCGAAAACGCCACCTGGTGGAACTTCGATCCGCGTGTTGAATGGTTACTGAATTACCTGGTAAGCAACCGCAACGAAAAAGTCCTGGTGATCTGCGCCAAGGCCGCCACTGCACTGCAACTGGAACAGGTGTTGCGCGAGCGAGAAGCTATCCGTGCCGCCGTGTTCCATGAAGGCTTGTCGATTATCGAGCGCGATCGCGCCGCCGCTTACTTCGCCTCAGAGGAAGACGGTGCCCAAGTGCTGCTGTGCTCGGAAATCGGCTCTGAAGGCCGTAACTTCCAGTTCGCCAGCCACCTGGTGATGTTCGATCTGCCGTTTAACCCGGACCTGCTGGAACAACGTATTGGCCGTCTGGACCGTATCGGCCAGATGCATGACATTCAAATCATGGTGCCATACCTGGAAAACACCGCTCAGGCGGTACTGGGCCGTTGGTTCCACGAAGGGCTCGATGCCTTCGAACATACCTGCCCAACCGGCCGTACCATTTATGACAGTGGTTATGAGCAACTGATCGGTTTCCTGGCGTCACCCACCGAGCAGGAAGGCCTGGATGAATTCATTCACACCTGCCGTCAGCAGCACGACCAACTGAAGGTGCAACTGGAGCAGGGCCGCGATCGCCTGCTGGAAATGCACTCCAATGGCGGCGAAAAAGCGCAGGCGTTGGCTGAAGCCATTGCCAATCAGGACAACGACGTCAACCTGGTGGGCTTTGCGCTTAACCTGTTCGACATCGTCGGTATCAACCAGGACGACCGCAGCGATAACCTGATCGTCCTGACACCGTCCGATCATATGCTGGTACCTGACTTCCCGGGCTTGCCACAGGATGGCTGCACCGTCACCTTCGATCGTGAGCAAGCGCTTTCACGTGAAGATGCCCAGTTCGTCAGTTGGGAGCACCCGATTATCCGCAACGGCCTGGATCTGATCCTGTCTGGGGATACCGGTAGCTGTGCCGTTTCTCTGCTGAAAAACAAGGCGCTGCCTGTCGGCACCTTGTTGGTTGAGCTGGTGTACGTGGTTGAGGCGCAAGCGCCGAAGCACCTGCAACTGACCCGCTTCCTGCCACCGACGCCAATCCGTATGTTGATGGACCGCAAAGGTACCAATCTGGCGGCGCAGGTTGAATTCGAAAGCTTCAACCGCCAATTGAACGCAGTTAACCGTCACACCTCCAGCAAGCTGGTCAATGCCGTGCAGCAAGATGTGCATGCCATGCTGCAACAGGCAGAAAGCCTGGTTGAAGAACAGGCCCGTGCCTTGATCGAGCAAGCAAAACAGGAAGCGGATGACAAGCTAAGCACCGAGCTGGCACGTCTGGAAGCCCTGAAGGCCGTCAACCCGAACATCCGTGATGACGAAGTCGAAGCGCTGGAGTTCAACCGTAAGCAGGTGTTGGTTAACCTGAATGAAGCGGGATGGCGTTTGGACGCGATCCGTCTGGTGGTTGTCACTCACCAGTAACCTGGCGCAAGGGGGAGCTGCGGTTCCCCTATTGTGACTTTCAGCGGAGCCAACAAGATGGAACCCTACAATCCCCCACAGGGCCCGATGCATATCCTGTATCAGGATGAGCACATTATCGTGGTCAACAAACCGAGCGGTCTGCTGTCGGTACCCGGCCGTGCGCCGGAAAACAAAGACAGTCTGATGACACGCATTCAGGCAGACTTTCCGGCCGCCGAGTCGGTGCATCGTCTGGATATGGCAACCAGTGGCGTGATTGTGGTGGCGTTAAATAAAGCCGCTGAACGTGAGCTAAAACGCCAGTTCCGCGAGCGTGAGCCGAAAAAGTCCTATATCGCACGGGTCTGGGGTCATCTGGAGCACGATGAAGGTCTGGTGGATTTGCCGCTGATTTGCGACTGGCCTAATCGGCCGTTGCAGAAAGTGTGTTTCGAGACGGGTAAAGCAGCGCAAACGGAGTATCTTGTGCTGTCACGAGATGCCGATGGAAGCACACGCGTAAAACTCATGCCGATCACCGGTCGCTCACACCAGTTGCGCGTTCATATGCTGGCATTGGGCCACCCGATCCTCGGTGACGGTTTTTATGCCACACCAGAAGCCAAGGCCATGGCGCCACGTTTACAGTTGCATGCGCAAGAGCTGCGCATTACCCACCCTGCTTTCCAGACGCCGATGCATTTCCGCGTTGAACCGGATTTCTAACACCATCGGACGGCGATACCCTAAACGGCAACCTTGCTCACCCCAGGAGCCTGGTCAACCAGGTGACCGGGGTGAGCAGGCGCAGCCAACAAAGAGGCAGCTTCAAGTATGACGGGTATCGTTATTTGAAGCCTTTCTCACGCTTGATCAGGTCGTAGGCCGCCTGAATTTCCTGCGCCTTTTGCTTGGCCATTTCCATCATTTGTGGCGGTAAACCTTTCGCCACCAGCTTGTCTGGATGGTGCTCGCTCATCAGCTTGCGGTAAGCACGTTTAATGGTGGTCGCATCGTCGCTGCTGCTGACACCCAGCACTTTACAGGCGTCATCCAAAGTAGGACCACGCTGCGCCTGCTGGTAGCCGCCCTGCGAATGCCCGCCTTGCTGACCGCCGCCAAATTGGCGCCCGCCCTCCATCATGCTGAGGAACTGATCGAACTGCGCACGCGAAATGCCCAATTCTTCTGCGATGACGTACAGCACCTGGCGCTCGTTTGGATGCAACGAACCATCGGCAAACGCCGCCTGAATTTGAATTTCCAGAAACATCCGAATCAGGTCAAAACGGCCAAAACAGATGCTGCGGAACTGCTGCAGCGTTTCTCTCAGTGGGAACTGGCTCTGTTTACCTTCACGAAATGCCTGCTGTGCCGCGGTACGGGCTTCCCCGTGCAGTTGCAGGCGATCCATAAACAGGCTGGCAATCTGGATATCCGCCTCGGTAACACGTCCTTTTGATTTGGTCAGGTGACCCATCACCTGAAAAGTGGTGCGGAAAAACAGCGTTTGCCGCGTTTGCTGGTCGGCGAAAAAACCCCGGCTGCGCTTGTTGCTGCGCGCAGTGTCAATCATATGACCGACAATCAGCCCCAAAACTACACCCCAGAATCCCGCGCCAGCCCAAATGGCCACGATGACCCCGAGCAGTTTTCCCCAATACTGCATATACTCCTCAATTATCATGCCGAAAGCCGACTGCTCCCTTCCGTCTTAGGTAAGGGTTAAGGCGATTTTTCCCAGGATTTCGATTATCATACCTGTCATTTATCTTTGCGCCTATCGACGACGCAAGTAAACGGCCGGATTTAACACTAGCGCAACGCAGATGAGTGATATAGTCTCTGACCGTTTGCCGGACATGACGCCTCTGATGACGGAACACCAAAACCGCGTATGAAAAAAAGTTTCCCAACACTGCTGGCCACACTGATTTGGACGGCACTCTACAGTCAGCACGCGCTGGCTGACCTGGCTGAGCAATGCATGCTCGGCGTACCTGTTTATGACAAACCGCTGGTCAGCGGCGATCCGAACAGCCAACCCGTCACTATTCACGCCGATGACTCCCGCGCCGATTATCCAAAAAGCGCGCTGTTCACCGGTAACGTGAACATTGAGCAAGGCAACAGTACCCTGACTGCCAAACAGGTTGAGCTGAACCAGACGCAAAACCCAGGACAAACTGAGCCGGTACGCACCGTAACGGCGACCGGTGACGTGCACTACAGCGACAATCAGATCAAACTGAAAGGTCCGAAAGCCTGGTCGAACCTGAATAATAAAGACACCGACGTCTACGAAGGCGACTACCAGATGGTAGGCCGTCAGGGCCGTGGCGACGCCGACAAGATGAAGATGCGCGGCGCCAATCGTTACACCATTCTGGAAAACGGCACCTTTACGTCCTGCTTGCCTGGCGACGACAGCTGGAGCGTCGTCGGATCCGAAGTGATCCACGACCGCGAAGAGCAGGTCGCAGAAATCTGGAACGCGCGCTTCAAAATTGGCGGCGTGCCCGTATTCTACAGCCCTTATCTGCAATTGCCGGTGGGTGATAAACGTCGCTCCGGTTTCCTGATCCCGAATGCAAAATATGGCAGCAGCAATGGTTTTGAGTTCTTGCTGCCGTATTACTGGAACATTGCGCCGAACTTCGACGCCACCATCACACCGCACTATATGTCCCGGCGTGGTCTGCAGTTGCAGAACGAATTCCGTTATCTGGTGCAGCCTGGTTTGGGCCTGATGGAATTCGACTGGTTGCCGAACGACAAGGAATACAGCAAGGACAACCCTGACGACAGCAAGCGTTGGTTGTTCTACTGGAACCACAATGGCGTGATGGACCAGGTGTGGCGTTTCAACGTCGACTACACCAAGGTCAGCGACTCCAAATACTTTACCGATTTGGACTCTAAATACGGTTCCACCACCGACGGTTACGCGACGCAGAAATTCAGCGTCGGCTACGCCATTGATAACTGGGACGCCACCTTAAGCTCCAAACAGTTCCAGATCTACGACGATACCGACCGCAGCCAATCAGACTCTTATAAAGTTCAGCCACAGTTGGACCTGAACTACTACAAAGACGATATCGGGCCGTTCGATTTCCACATTTACGGCCAGGCAGCCAAGTTCATTAGCGTTAACCCATACAGCCCTGACGCGACCCGTCTGCATATGGAACCGACGCTAAGCCTGCCGCTGACCAACGGTTGGGGCAGCCTGAACACCGAAGCCAAACTGCTGGCAACCCACTATCAGCAGGATATTCCTGACGGTTTTGCCACCAACTACAAGAACCGCACTGGCAACAACGCCCCAGGCCTGGAAGACTCGGTCAACCGCGTGCTGCCGCAGTTCAAAGTCGACGGCAAGATGGTGTTCGATCGCCCAATGAACTGGTCTGAGGGCTATACGCAAACCCTCGAACCGCGCGTACAGTATTTGTATGTGCCGTATCGTGACCAAAGCAACATCTACACCTACGACACCACGTTGCTGCAAACCGACTACTCAGGCCTGTTCCGTGACCGCACATACAGTGGCCTGGATCGCATCGCGTCACAAAACCGTGTTTCAACCGGTTTGACCTCGCGTATTTATGATGACGCGCTGGTTGAACGTTTTAATGTTTCCGTTGGTCAAATCTACTACTTCAGCCGTTCCCGTACCGGTGACCAGACTACGCGTTACGACAACAATGACGATACCGGCAGCCTGGCTTGGGCTGGCGATAGCTATTGGAAGATTGACGATCGTTGGGGTCTCCGTGGCGGTCTGCAGTACGACACGCGTCTCAATAGCATCTCATTGGGTAATGGCGTACTGGAATACCGTCAGGATTCTGAACGCGTACTGCAGTTGAACTACCGTTACGCTACGCCGGAGTATATTGAGACGGCATTGAATACCACGCAGGTTCCGGCTTATCAGGACGGTATTTCGCAAGTGGGCGTCACCGGCAGTTGGCCGATTGCCGATCGCTGGGCAGTTGTAGGGGCTTATTACTACGACACCCGTGCAAAACAATCAGCCGATCAGCTGCTCGGCGTGAAGTACAACACCTGCTGTTGGGCGGTAACCTTGGGCTATGAGCGCAAGATCACCGACTGGAATAACAGTAACAATACCAGCGTTTATGACAACAAAGTTTCATTCAACGTCGAACTGCGTGGCCTGAGCAGCGATCACAGTCTGGGCTCCGCGGAAATGTTGCGTTCCGGCATTCTGCCTTATCAGCGTGCATTTTGATGCTTTGTAACACTTTGAAAACGAGAACTTTCACCCGCATTTGCGGATTACATAATGGGAAATGTATGAAGAACTGGAGAACGCTTATTCTCGGATTGGTGGTTTGCGCCAATACCGCGTTCGCAGCACCCCAAGAAGTGGATAAAGTCGCCGCCGTCGTGGATAACGGCGTTGTGCTTGAGAGCGACGTAAACACCCTGTTGCAGTCGGTGAAACTTAATGCGCAGCAAGCCGGGCAACAATTGCCGGATGACAAGACACTGCGTCACCAAATCCTTGAACGCCTGATTATGGATAACATCCAGCTGCAGATGGCCAAGAAAATGGGCATTACCGTTTCCGATGCCGATCTGGACAAAGCCATCAGTAACATCGCTGCACAGAACAAAATGAGCATCGATCAGATGCGCAGCCGTCTGGCGTATGAAGGCTTGAACTACAACACTTACCGTTCGCAGATCCGTAAGGAAATGCTGATTTCTGAAGTGCGTAACAACGAAGTTCGCCGACGCGTCACCATCCTGCCTCAGGAAGTGGACTCACTGGCAACGCAGGTTGGCGCTCAGAACGGTAGCGATACTGAAATGAACATCAGTCACATCCTGATCCCGCTGCCGGAAAACCCGTCGCAGGCACAGGTTGACGACGCAGAAGCCTTGGCGAAAAAACTGATGGGTGAAATCAACGGTGGTGCCGACTTCGGCAAGCTGGCGATCGCCTACTCCGCGGACTCCCAGGCGCTGAAAGGCGGCAACATGGGCTGGGGCAAGCTGCAGGAAATCCCTACGCTGTTCGCTGAAAGACTGGTTAACGCCAAAAAAGGCGATGTGGTCGGCCCAATCCGTTCCGGTGTCGGCTTCCACATTCTGAAAGTGAACGATATCCGCGGCGCCAACCAGTCGGTATCCGTCACCGAGGTTCATGCACGCCATATTCTGCTGAAGCCTTCCGTGGTGCTGACCGACGATCAGGCTCGTGCAAAACTGCAAGCCGTTGCTGAAGAAATTAAGAGCGGCCGCGCCAAGTTTGCTGACGAAGCCAAACAGCTTTCTCAGGATCCAGGTTCTGCACTTCAGGGTGGTGATTTGGGCTGGGCTTCTCCAGACATCTACGATCCTGCTTTCCGCGATGCTTTAATGAAACTGAGTAAAGGCGAAATCAGCCAACCAGTGCACTCTTCCTTCGGCTGGCACCTGATTCAGTTGCTGGATACGCGTCAGGTGGATAAAACCGACGCGGCGCAGAAAGACCGTGCTTACCGCATGCTGTTCAACCGCAAGTTTGCAGAAGAAGCGCAAACCTGGATGCAGGAACAACGTGCTCAGGCTTACGTGAAGATCCTTGACGGTAATGCACAACAATAATCGCATCGTAATCACCCCCGGCGAGCCTGCCGGGGTTGGGCCGGATTTAGTGGCAGTGCTGGCACAACAGGATTGGCCTGTTGAACTGGTGGTGTGCGCGGATCCGGCCTTGTTGCTTGAGCGCGCCCGGCAGTTAAACCTGCCGTTGCAACTGCGCGACTATCAAGCTCAACAGCCTGCCCAGCCACAGCGAGCCGGTACGCTGACGGTATTACCCGTCGCGCTCGCTCATGCGGTCGTAGCAGGTGAATTGAACGTGGGCAATAGCGCCTACGTCGTGGAAACGCTGGCACGCGCCTGCGACGGCTGTCTGAATGGCGAATTCGCCGCACTGATCACCGGCCCGGTGAACAAGGGCGTGATCAATGATGCCGGTGTCCCCTTTATTGGCCATACCGAATTCTTTGCCGATCGCAGCGGCTGCGATCGTGTCGTGATGATGCTGGCAACGGAAGAGCTGCGCGTGGCGTTGGCGACCACTCACCTGCCTTTACTGGCTGTGCCTGGCGCTATCACCCAGCAAAGTCTGCATGAAGTCATCCATATTCTCGACCATGACCTGAAAACCAAATTTGGCCTTGCACAACCACAAATTTATGTCTGTGGCTTGAACCCGCATGCCGGAGAAGGTGGCCATATGGGCCGCGAAGAGATCGATACCATTATCCCGGCGCTCGACGCGCTGCGTGCTGAAGGTACCCATCTTATTGGCCCACTGCCGGCAGACACCCTGTTCCAGCCCAAGTATCTGCAACATGCCGATGCTGTGCTGGCGATGTATCACGATCAGGGTCTGCCAGTGCTAAAATACCAAGGGTTCGGCCGGGCGGTAAATATTACCCTCGGTTTGCCTTTTATCCGTACCTCGGTCGACCACGGTACCGCTTTAGAACTTGCAGGCACCGGCACCGCCGATGCAGGCAGTTTCAAAACGGCCTTGAATCTCGCCATTAAAATGATAATTAATTGTAATGAATAATAAAGTCCACCAAGGGCACTTTGCCCGCAAACGCTTTGGACAGAACTTTTTAACCGATCAGTTTGTCATCGATAGCATTGTCTCCGCCATTCATCCCATGCCGGGTGAAGCGGTGGTTGAAATCGGACCCGGCTTGGGTGCATTGACCGAGCCGGTTGGCGCACGCATGGACCGCATGACGGTGATTGAGCTGGACCGCGATCTGGCGGCTCGCCTGGCGAATCACCCACAGCTGAAAGACAAACTGACCATCCACCAGCAAGACGCCATGACGGTGAACTTTGCCGAAATGGCCGAGCAGGCTGGCCAACCGCTGCGCGTGTTTGGTAACCTGCCGTATAACATTTCGACGCCGCTGATGTTCCACCTTTTCAGCTATACTCAGGCCATCCGCGACATGCACTTTATGTTGCAGAAAGAAGTCGTCAATCGTCTTGTTGCTGGGCCAAACAGCAAAGCCTACGGGCGTTTAACCGTAATGGCGCAGTACTACTGCAATGTCATCCCGGTGCTGGAAGTGCCACCGACCTCTTTCACCCCGGCGCCAAAAGTGGATTCCGCTGTGGTACGTCTGGTTCCGCACCTTGTGAACCCGAACCCGGTGGGTGACGTACGTATGCTAAGCCGGATAACAACTCAGGCGTTCAACCAACGCCGGAAGACGGTCCGCAACAGCCTGGGTGATCTGTTCACACCAGAGCAACTGACGGAATTGGGTATCGATCCGGTACTTAGAGCAGAGAATATTTCTGTGGCGCAATACTGTAAGCTGGCTAACTGGCTTTCAGCCAATCCCGCGCCGCAGCAATAAGGAGTAGTGGTCATGATTGATTCGCCCCGTGTATGTATTCAGGTACAAAGTGTCTATGTGGAATCACAATCGATACCTGAGGAAGAACGTTACGTCTTCGCTTATACCATCACCATCCGCAATTTGGGGCGTTTCAACGTGCAACTGCTTGGGCGTTACTGGTTGATTACCAACAGTAATGGCCGTCAGACTGAAGTTCAGGGTGAAGGCGTGGTTGGCGAACAACCCCTCATTCCACCTGGGGGAGAATTCCAATACACCAGCGGCGCTATCCTTGAAACGCCACTGGGTACCATGGAAGGCCATTACGAAATGGTTGATCATCAGGGTCAACCGTTCCAGACCGCTATTCCCGTGTTCCGCTTAGCTATTCCAACACTGATTCACTAATTCTATGTCGACATATCTCATCGGCGATGTTCATGGCTGTTTTGATGAACTGCAGTCGCTATTGGCCCAAGTTGCTTTCGATCCTCTGCATGACCGCCTATGGCTGACCGGCGATTTGGTTGCCCGCGGCCCCGGCTCGTTGGACGTGCTGCGCTACGTACGTTCACTCGGCCCTGCGGTACGTATGGTCCTGGGCAATCACGATCTGCACCTGTTGGCTGTCTATGCCGGCATCAGTCGTAATAAGCCCAAAGACCGCATCACTCAGTTGCTGGAAGCCCCTGACGCTGATGAGCTTATCAACTGGCTACGCCGCCAACCGGTGCTGCAAGTGGATGAGCAACTCAAACTGGTGATGGCACATGCCGGGATCACTCCGCAATGGGACATTGAAACGGCACAAGTCTGCGCCCGTGAAGTCGAGGCCGTATTGAGCAGCGACAGCTATCCGCTGTTCCTCGACGCCATGTACGGTGATATGCCGAACAACTGGAGCCCAGAGCTGAGCGGATTGGCTCGCCTGCGGTTCAGCACCAATGCCCTGACACGCATGCGTTACTGCTTCCCGAACGGCCAGCTTGATATGATCTGCAAAGATGCGCCAGGCACAGCGCCTGCCCCGCTCAAGCCTTGGTTTGAATTACCGCGATTGGTTGATGCCGATTACACCATTATCTTTGGTCACTGGGCATCACTGGAAGGTAAGGGCACACCCGCAGGCGTTATTGGCCTTGATACCGGCTGTTGTTGGGGGGGCGATCTGACCATGCTACGTTGGGAAGATCAGCAGTACTTTACCCAACCGGCTCACCGCCGTGATTCTCAGGACAGCGTGCACCAACAGGTCGCGTCATAATTAGAGTGGGGCGGTTAAAGCCGCCCCACTGTTTTCGCCTTAAGCCCCGATAACACCACCGTCTTCACGCGTAATCATCAATACTGACGAACGCGGGCGCGGACTATTGTTCGGGAAATGGGAATCGCCTTCTTCGCCCGGGTGCTGTACGTTGACAAACATCGTCTTGTAATCCGGAGTGAAGGTAATACCGGTCAATTCGCAGGATTTCGGGCCGACCATAAAGCGACGAATCTCACCACTGAGTGGATCCCCCACCAACATCTGGTTGTTCCCTTGCCCAGCATAGTCGCCCTTATTACTGTATTTACCGTCAGTGAGGATCCACAGGCGACCGGATTTATCAAAGCCCAGGCCATCCGGGCTATTGAAGGTATTTTCCGCAGTAATATTGGGCGTACCACGATTCACCCCTTCCGGGTGCGCAATAGGGTTGCCGCACAATGCATAAATATCCCAGGTGAATGACGCCGCCGTAGCATCGCCACCTTCATCCCAACGGATGATCTGACCGTAGACATTATTCGGGCGCGGGTTCGCCGCGTTCAGCGGCATGCCCTCTTCGCCACGCTTACTGTTATTGGTTAACGTGCAGTAGGCTCGACCATCGTGAGGATTGACCGCGATCCATTCAGGGCGGTCCATTTTGGTTGCCCCAACCTGCGCCGCCGCTTTACGGGCGAAGATCAGCACTTCAGACTCGTCACGGAAGCCATTTTCCGGTGTCAGCCCATTCTTGCCGAACTCCAGGGCAATCCAACGCCCTGTGCCCTTCAACGGCGTACCGGCGGCATCGCCATCAAACTGCGCCACATACAGCGTGCCTTCGTCCAACAGGGTACGATTATTGGCAGGGTTAGCCACGTCAACCACACCCTTGGAAACGTATTTATAAATGTGCTCACCGCGCTCATCGTCCCCCATGTAAACAACCAGGCGGC
This sequence comes from Serratia sp. CoH_122_TC_1, assembly GCF_058191755.1. Taxonomy (NCBI): domain Bacteria; kingdom Pseudomonadati; phylum Pseudomonadota; class Gammaproteobacteria; order Enterobacterales; family Yersiniaceae; genus Serratia; species Serratia sp. CoH_122_TC_1. Next base: position 76,563 of record NZ_JBXWLA010000009.1, on the reverse strand, counting down.
CATCCTTTGCGACAGTAACGGCAGCATTTTCATGCTTGAAGCGCCCCAGAGCGGTGTGTTTGATCGGTGTCGACGTTGGATTCATTGGGTCAATTTCGACAATCCAACCGTGGCGGTTGAATTCGTTTGGATTTTTCGCCACATCAAAACGCTCGTCATAATCCGGCCAGTTACGCTCCGGTTCGCTCACTTTCAGCGTGTAGCGTTTCTGTTCTGCCGTCGTCTTGTAATCCGCCTGGTGAGTACCAAAATAAGTATCAAAATTCTCTTCGCAGGTCAGGTAAGTGCCCCAGGGCGTTTTCCCGTTAGCACAGTTGCCGAAGGTGCCCAACACCTTGCGTCCGCTAGGATCAGCCGCCGTCTGCAACAACGGGTGGCCGGCAGCCGGGCCGCTGAACTGCATTTCGGTATTGGCCGTGATACGGCGGTTATAGCGTGACGGACGCTCTACTTCCCAGCGTTGGCTATCACCGTCGCGGCGCACCGCAACAATGGAAACACCATGTGCGGCTTGTGATTTACGCACGTCCTCCAGGCTGGTGGCTTTGGTGCCACCGTGGGCAAAGAGATACTGCTCATTAACGTATTCGTTGTTGATGGCCATCACGCCGTGATTGTCATCAATCGGGAAGAAACTCATGCCATCGTTGTTATCACCAAACTGCTTTTCCTGGTCGGCAGCGCTGTTGTTGCCCTGCGGGTCAAAAGCGGCAGCGCCCTCAACCAACGGTTCCCCCCAAGAGATCAGCACCTCCGCGCGATATCCCGGTGCAATCGCCACCTCATCCGCGGTTGAGGCTGCAATGCCCTTGAAACCTAACAGCTTGTTTGGCGGTAAATCTTCTGCCAATGCGTCAGCGGATAGGGTCCAAATACCGCCGCCGAGGAAACCGGCCAGGCCAACGGCACCTGCGCTGCCCAGCAGTAACTTGCGGCGGGTGGGGTCGGTCAGGCGATCGGCATCTAATTGCTCAATTTTAGTCGTCATAGGTTTATTTCCTTTTTTAATATGGCGCCGCGATCAAGATTCACCAGAGTTGCCGGGCGCTCAGAGTTGGGCTTCATACTAATCAGGAAATGTGACGAAAATGTTACAGCTAAAAGTCAGAAAACCTTTTGCCGCAGAAACGACAAAGGACGCAATCTCTTGCGCCCTTTGGAGGATATGGTTAACACCCGGTGATTAGCGGTGTTCTAAAATCTCAAAGCAATAGCTGTGAGAATTCAGCTCGTCAGCATCGTGGAACTCACTGAACGAGGTTTCCCATTCGTCCGGCTCATAGTCCGGGAAATGGGTGTCACCACCGACTTCGGCATCGATATGCGTCAGGTACATGCGGTTGGCGCGTGGCAGGAATTGGGTATAAATACGCCCCCCCCCCATCACCATGACTTCTTCGACATCGCCAGCAGCGGCCAGTGCTTCGTCCAGTGACGTCGCCCAGGTCACCCCGGTTTCACTGCCAGGACGGCTGCTTAAAACGATATTATGGCGCCCCGGCAACGGGCGACCAATGGACTCGAAAGTTTTACGGCCCATAATAACCGGTTTATTCAGCGTGTTACGTTTAAACCACGCTAAATCTGCTGGCAGGTGCCACGGCATGGCGTTTTCCATACCAATAACGCGATCCGCCGCCAAGGCAGCGATCAGGCTGATAATCATTGTTAAACCCTGTGTAGGCAGCAAAATTGCTCACACTATACGTAAAGCCCTATCTGCCGTCGATAGGCTAATCAAGCAATATGAATATATAAGATAGCTCTTATCAGCATAACTAATACCCATATTTTCTTGCCCGTAAATCCTCAGACGCCGGGACGTTTGCGATACAACCAAAGCCCAGGCAATGACAGCCCGATCGATAACGCGCCGACGATAAAACAGGCCTTGAGAAAATTACTCATCATCGTGGCCATCAGCGCCTCGCTATAACCCAAATGCGAAATCTCAACCACTGAGATCATCGCGGTATACGCGGAGATACCGGGGAACATCGGGATCACGGCTGCCACGGTAAACACCTTTGGGTGTGCCAGCAGCCAGCGAGACCAATAAATGCCGATGATGCCAATCAAAATAGCTGCCAGCAGCGACGCCCATTCGATGTTCATTCCTGCGTGCATCATCAGCATACGGGAACCGTGGCCCACCGCGCCCAACAATGCGCAATAACGCAAGGCACGCAGCGGCACGTTGAATACCATGGCAAAGCCCAGCGCCGGCACCGCCGCCAGCAACATGTCCTGCAGTAAGGCCCAAAGCAAACTCATGACCACCCCCGCAGATCCCATAGCGCCATCGCCATCACTACACCGATACAGGTGGCCAACGTCAGCAAGCTCGCCATCGCCCAACGCGCCAAACCAGTATTAATGTGCCCCTTGAACATATCGGCGACCGCGTTAATCAGCGGGAATCCGGGCACCAGCAGCAGTACGCTGGCCGCCATCGCCACCGTGGAGGTTTGACTAAACACCGGCAATCGCAGTAGCAGGCCGGAAACCGATGTAGCGACAAACGCCGTCAGGCAAAAGTTAATCAGCGGATTCATATGACGAGCCGTCAACATTTGGCGCACAGACATCGCCAGGCCACTGGCGATAAAGGTGACTGCAAATGCTTTTTGATCACCACCGTTCAATACGCTGAAGCAGCCGCAAGACAGCGCCACCATCAACACGACCAACCAGCGTGGGTAACGCAGCGGACGGATTTTCTCGAAACGCCGGGCAACGTCATGCGCATCGGCGAGCCGATGCTCCGCCAAAATGACGATGTGTTGTACCTCGGTCACCATCTGCATATTGATGCCGCGGTCAACATTCTTGCGTGTCGTGGTCAGGCATTCACCGTTACTGAGCGTCGTCAGCACGACCGCATTGGCCGAGATCGAACTTTCCACGCTGTCCATCCCCAGCGCCATCCCCAGCCGAGTCGATAACTGCTCCACTACCGTGCTTTCAGCGCCATGTTGTAACAGCAGCAAAGCACACTGAATGCACAGCCGAGTGATTTCACGTTGTTGCCGCTGTGGCGGCGGGATGTCTGTCGTTGTCGGCTGTTGCATAATGTCCCGGGGTTCGCGCTGAGTAGACCCTCTGGCTTTCACTACTGCGGCTTGAAAGACGGCGGGCAGGAATGTTTATCATAGAGTCAAACATTACCTCATTTGGTTGATGCGCATCAGGAGAAGCGGCGTTATTATCAGCGCAATTGGGCCTTTTGTGCAGAGAGTCAAATCATGCTTGAAACTTCGCTGTTCGTTGCCGGTATTGCCGCTTTAGGGATGCTATCGCCAGGTCCGGATTTTTTCCTGGTGATCAAAAACGCGGCCCGTTATCCGCGGCTGGCTGCCATGATGACCGCCTTCGGTGTGTTCTGCGGTGTCGCGACCCATATGTCTTACTGTGTCGCCGGCTTGGCGGTGGTGATCACGACCACACCCTGGTTGTTTAATGTGCTGAAATACGCGGGAGCGGTATACCTGATTTGGGTTGGTATTCAGGCGTTACTGTCACGCGGTGGCAGCAAAATGAATGTCAGTAATCTGCCGCAACAGCAGGTGAGCCTGAAAAACGCCTTTGTACAAGGGTATCTGTGTAATCTGCTTAACCCAAAAGCCACGTTATTCTTCCTGGCGGTCTTCACTCAGGTACTGCAGATCAACTCTGGGCTGGGCGAAAAACTCTGGTACGCGGGGATTATTCTTGGGCTGTCTGCCCTCTGGTGGCCGGCGTTGGTATTCCTGATACAAAGCGGGCCGGTACGCCGTGGGCTGGAAAAGACCCAGAAGATCGTCGACAAAGTACTGGGCGGCATGCTGATTGCCTTGGGTATCAAGGTCGCGCTCAGTTAATTGCCCCTTCTTACCTGTCGCTGCCGCGTTGTTGACGGCATACATTTACCCCGGTCACTTGGCTCACCAAGCTCCCGGGGATTCATGGACTTGCCGCTTAACCGCAACATCCCGTACTTTGGGTCAATATCAGCATGATTATCCCTTGGCTTCTACCACCTCATCCTCCGGTGCCTTACCGTCAATACTGCCACGCCAACCACTTTGCTGTACTCTCGCCAGCCGATTTTGGTCCTGCTCGATAGCAGCGCTGAGCATCTCTTTGGCCCGCTGCAAGCTGGCAATGCGGAATTCTGTATCCTGGTAATTCTCCAGCGTTTCCTCCAGCATTTTCTGGTTATAACGGCGGAAGGTATCGGCTTTCTCACGTGCCTCGTAGGCATCCAGCCCCAGCAGCTCCAGTGCTTCACGACCGATACGCAGTGAACTTTCAAAGGTTTCACGTTCCGGGCTTTCCACCCCCAACTGCCGCAGCTGATACCAGTGATCAACGTCACGTGCACGCGCCACCACCTTCAGATGCGGGAAATGCCGCTTGGCCAGTTCGGTCAGTTGCAAGTTGGCCTCTACGTCGTCGATAGCATTAATCAGCACCTTGGCGTGCTCAGCCCCCGCCGCTTCCAGCAGATCGGCACGGGTGGCATCGCCATAAAATACTTTCGTGTCGAACTTGCGCAGAGTTTCAATATGGTCTGGGTCGTGATCCAACACCACGGTATGCACACCATTGGCCAGCAATAAACGGCCGGCAATCTGGCCGAAGCGACCAAACCCGGCAATGATTACACTGGCATTCTCATCGTCAATCTCATCCGCCGGACGTTCATCTTTCGGCGCGTTCTTCTCAAGCCGGGCGGCCACGACCAACAACAAGGGGGTCATCGCCATCGACAGGGCCACTGACAGCGTCAATGACTTAGCCCATTCTGGCGGCAAGACCCCAGCCAGTTGCGCAGCCGCAAAGATCACAAAAGCAAACTCACTGCCCTGACCTAACAAGATGGCAAACATGCCACGCTGACGTTTTGGCACCCCCAGCCACGGCCCAATCAGCCACAGTAACGCTGCTTTAATCAGCATAAAGCCCAGCAGTAGCGACGCGATCAGCAACGGGTGGTGGAACAGGGTGCCGAAGTCGATAGACATGCCGACACCGATGAAGAACAGCCCGAGTAACAGCCCTTTGAATGGCTGAATATCGCTTTCCAATGCGTGGCGGTATTCAGAACTCGCTAACATCACCCCAGCGAGGAAAGCCCCCATCGCCATCGACAGCCCGGCCATTTCCAGCAGAATGCCAAAACCAAAGACCAGGAACAGTGCTACGGCGCTGAAGACTTCGCGCATACCGGAACGGGCGACAAAATGCAGCAACGGTCGAGTGACATAGCGACCAAGCAGTACCACCGTCGCCAATGCCCCAACCACCTTGGCAGCCGACAGGGCGAATGATGCCAACGTGGTCGCAGTACCGCTGCTGGCCAATAGCGGAATCATCGCGACCAAAGGGATCGCCGCGATATCCTGGAATAACAACGCCGCAAACGCGCTGCGACCAATCGGCGATGGCGTCAGGTTACGCTCACTCATGGCCTGCATGGCAATCGCGGTGGAAGACAATGCCAGAGTCAGACCGATCAGCAGCGCCACCTTCCAGTCCAGTCCGAGGAAATAACAAAACGCGCTCAGCGCCAGCCCGCACGACGCCATCTGAATAATACCGCCGCCAAACACCGATGCCCGCAACGTCCAAAGCCGTTTCGGATCCAACTCCAGGCCGATGATAAACAACATCAGCACCACGCCGATCTCGGCAAAGGTGAGGATCGACTCAGCGTCGGAAACCAGCTTCAGCCCCCAGGGACCAATAATGCAGCCAGCAATCAGGTAGCCCAGCACAGAGCCCAGTCCAAGCCGCACTGCGATCGGCACAAACAATGCGGCCGATCCTAAATAGATCAGCCCCTCAATCATCATCTGGTGATTATCCATTTTCGACTCCCTGCTCAACGGGTTCGCTGTGTTCCATCAGATACGTTATCAGCCTTTGGCGATAGGCTTCCCCAGCGGCCATCAACGCCGGCTCATTGCAGGTAAAGGTGTTATGCACGGCAAAATACGGCAGCCAATTCATGCCGCAATACAATGCGGTCGCCTGCAACGGTTGTGCCAGTGCTGCAAAGTTGGGGTAATCGCCCAGCTCGAAATGGTGTTCATCGCCACCGCTGGTTACTGCCCACAGCACATCTTTACCCACCAAGGCATTGCCTTCATGGCCATAAGCCCAGCCATGTTCCAGCACTTTATCGATCCACAGTTTCAGTAACGGCGGTTGGCTGTACCACTGCATCGGGTGTTGCAACACCACCAGATCGGCGCGCTCCAAGGCTTGCTGCTCGGCATTGATATCGATATTGAAGTCGGGATACAGCTCGTACAACGAGCGCACCTCCACCTCAGGAATATCCTTCACTGCCTGTAGCAGACGGTGATTGGCATGCGAATGCCGGGGATAGGGATGGGCGTAAATAATGAGAATCATGTTGTCGTCGTTCCTTCGTTCCATGCTAATACATCAAGCATATACCAATCACACAGGGTGACAGTTTGCTGAATGATTGATAGCGGAAATTTCTAATTCAAGACAACAAATTCCCTGAACAAGTTAAAAAAATAAGGGCGCTGCAGCTGCAGCGCCCTGAGGCTTACGGCATTATCGAATTACTTGCCGATGCGTGCGTGCAGCTCCTGCACCGACGTCACTTGCTCGGTCGGATCTGCCTTCAGCGCCATCGCAGTGGCAAAGCCGCCGTTCAGGGTTGTGTCGTAATGCACTTTGTACTGCAGTGCGCTGCGGCGAATCAACTTGGAGTCTTCAATCGCCTGACGACCGGCCGTGGTGTTAACGATGTAGGTGTATTCGCCATTCTTGATACGATCCTGAATGTGCGGACGGCCTTCATGCACTTTGTTGACCAGGCGCGGGTTAATTCCCGCCTCGCCCAGCACCACGGCGGTGCCGTGAGTGGCATCCAGCTCGAAGCCCTGTTTCAACAGGCTTGCGGCCAGGTCCACCACGCGGGCTTTATCGCCTTCACGCACAGAGAGCAGTGCGCGGCCCTGTTTTTTCATGCCTGACTGGCTGCCGAGCATCGCTTTGGAGAAAGCTTCTGCGAAGGTGCGGCCAACGCCCATCACTTCCCCGGTAGAGCGCATTTCTGGCCCTAAAATCGGGTCAACGCCTGGGAATTTGTTGAACGGCAGTACCACTTCTTTCACCGAGTAGTACGGCGGGATAACTTCTTCCGTTACGCCCTGCTCAGCCAGTGTTTTACCTGCCATCACACGCGCAGCCACCTTGGCCAGCGGCACGCCAGTAGCCTTGGAGACAAACGGCACGGTACGTGCAGCTCGTGGGTTGACTTCAATCAGGTAGACTTCGTTGTTCTTCACGGCAAACTGCACGTTCATCAGGCCACGAACCTGCAGCTCAAACGCCAGTTTCTCAACCTGTTGACGCATCACGTCCTGAATTTCTTTGCTCAGGGTGTACGCCGGCAGTGAGCAAGCGGAGTCACCGGAGTGTACGCCAGCCTGTTCAATGTGTTCCATAATGCCGCCAATCAGCACCCGCTCGCCGTCGCAAATGGCGTCGACGTCCACTTCTACCGCGTCATCCAGGAAGCGGTCCAGCAGCACCGGGGCGTCGTTGGATACGCTAACCGCGTTTTGGAAGTAGCGACGCAGGTCGATGTCGTCATAGACGATTTCCATCGCACGCCCGCCCAGCACATAGGAAGGACGCACCACCAGCGGATAACCGATACCGGCCGCTTTCTCTACCGCTTGTTCGATAGTGGCAACGGTAGCATTAGCAGGCTGTTTCAGGCCCAGACGGTTCACCGCCTGTTGGAAACGTTCACGGTCTTCGGCACGGTCAATCGCATCCGGGCTGGTGCCGATAATCGGTACACCGGCAGCTTCCAGCTCACGCGCCAACTTCAACGGGGTCTGGCCACCGTACTGCACGATCACGCCTTTAGGCTTCTCGATGCGCACGATTTCCAGCACGTCTTCCAGCGTCACCGGCTCGAAGTACAGGCGGTCGGAGGTGTCGTAGTCGGTAGACACGGTTTCCGGGTTACAGTTGACCATAATGGTTTCGTAACCGTCTTCACGCAGTGCCAGCGAGGCGTGCACGCAGCAGTAGTCGAACTCAATGCCTTGGCCGATACGGTTCGGACCGCCGCCCAGCACCATCACTTTCGGACGGTCATTGGTCGGGTTGGACTCGCACTCTTCTTCATAGGTGGAGTACATATAAGCGGTATCGGTAGCGAACTCCGCTGCGCAGGTATCCACACGTTTGTATACCGGGTGCAGGCCATAACCGTGACGCAGTTTGCGGATTTCGCTTTCGGCGACGCCAGCCAAAGTCGCCAAACGCGCATCAGCGAAGCCTTTACGCTTCAGGGTGCGCAGGAACTCTTGAGTCAGGCCGTTGATGCCGGTTTCGGCAACCTGCTCTTCCAGACGCACCAGCTCTTCAATCTGTACCAGGAACCAGCGGTCAACGTTGGTCAGGTTGAATACGCCATCAACTGACAGGCCGGCACGGAAGGCGTCAGCGATGTACCAGATACGATCGGAGCCAGCATCTTTCAGCTCACGACGAATTTTGGTCAAGGCTTCCGGGTCATCCAGGCTCACTTTCGGGTCAAAACCGGTCGCGCCCACTTCCAGGCCGCGCAGCGCTTTTTGCAGCGACTCTTGCTGGGTGCGGCCAATAGCCATCACTTCGCCGACCGATTTCATTTGGGTGGTCAGGCGGTCATTGGCACCGGCAAATTTCTCGAAGTTGAAACGAGGAATTTTAGTCACAACGTAGTCGATTGACGGTTCAAACGAAGCCGGGGTACGGCCACCGGTGATGTCGTTCATCAGCTCATCGAGGGTGTAGCCCACCGCCAGCTTGGCGGCGATTTTGGCAATCGGGAAGCCGGTGGCTTTTGACGCCAGCGCCGAGGAGCGGGATACGCGCGGGTTCATTTCGATGACGATCAAGCGGCCGGTTTTCGGGTTAACCGAGAACTGCACGTTGGAACCACCGGTTTCGACGCCAATTTCACGCAGCACCGCCATCGAGGCGTTACGCATGATTTGGTATTCTTTGTCGGTCAATGTCTGTGCTGGCGCCACGGTGATGGAGTCGCCGGTATGGATACCCATGGCGTCGAAGTTTTCGATCGAACAGACGATGATGCAGTTATCGTTCTTATCGCGCACCACCTCCATCTCGTACTCTTTCCAGCCGATCAGCGATTCATCAATCAACAGTTCTTTGGTCGGTGACAAGTCCAGACCGCGTTCGCAGATCTCTTCGAACTCTTCGCGGTTATAAGCGATGCCGCCACCGGTGCCACCCATAGTAAAGGAAGGGCGGATGATGCATGGGAAGCCAACGTCAGCGGCAACCGCCAGCGCTTCTTCCATGTTGTGTGCGATGCCTGAACGCGCGGTGTCCAGACCGATTTTCTTCATTGCTACGTCAAAACGGCGACGGTCTTCCGCTTTATCGATCGCATCAGCGGTCGCGCCAATCATGGTCACGCCAAACTCGGCCAGTACGCCTTGACGTTCCAGCTCCAGCGCACAGTTCAGTGCAGTCTGGCCGCCCATGGTCGGCAGCACGGCGTCTGGACGCTCTTTCTCGATAATTTTACGCACCACTTCCCAGTGAATTGGCTCGATGTAGGTCGCATCAGCCATTTCCGGGTCAGTCATGATCGTGGCCGGGTTGGAGTTCACCAGAATGACCCGGTAACCCTCTTCGCGCAGCGCTTTACACGCCTGAGCACCCGAGTAGTCGAACTCACACGCCTGACCGATAACAATCGGGCCAGCGCCGAGGATCAGGATGCTTTTTATATCAGTACGTTTTGGCATTTTTTTGCTCCTGATTATTTGGCGTTAGAACGGTAAGTCTCGATCAATTCGATAAAGTGATCGAACAGCGGCGCGGCATCGTGTGGGCCCGGGCTGGCTTCAGGGTGACCCTGGAAGCTAAACGCTGCTTTATCGGTGCGGTGAATGCCCTGCACCGTGTGGTCAAACAAGGATTTGTGCGTAATGCGCAGTTCGGCCGGCAAGTTATTTTCGTCCACTGCAAAACCGTGGTTCTGGGCGGTAATCATGACGCAGTCGTTATCCAGGTCTTTCACCGGGTGGTTGCCGCCGTGGTGGCCAAGCTTCATCTTCACGGTTTTTGCGCCGCTCGCCAGTGCCAGCAACTGATGGCCGAGGCAGATACCGAACACCGGAATGTCGGTCTCCAGGAACTGTTTAATCGCAGTGATAGCGTAATCACATGGCTCTGGGTCGCCAGGGCCGTTGGACAAGAAAATGCCGTCCGGATTCATCTTCAAGACTTCATCTGCCGGCGTCTGTGCGGGTACTACCGTCAGGCGGCAACCGCGATCCACCAGCATGCGCAGGATGTTACGCTTGGCGCCGTAATCATATGCCACGACGTGGAATGGCAGTTCAGAGGCTGCTTTGGCTTCCGGCAGTTCGCCTTCCAGTGTCCAGCTCCCCTGCTGCCAGCTGTAAGCTTCCTGAGTGGTCACTTCTTTGGCCAGATCCATGCCTTTTAGACCCGGGAAGGCTTTGGCCTTCGCTAATGCCAGAGCGGCATCCGGCGTGTCAGCGGCGATGATGCAACCGTTCTGTGCACCCTTTTCACGCAGCAGGCGAGTCAGCTTGCGGGTATCAATATCGGCAATCGCCACAATGTTATGGCGCTTCAGGTAATCAGACAGACCTTCTTCGTTGCGGTAGTTGCTGGCAATCAGTGGGAGGTCACGAATGACGAGGCCTTGGGCGTGTACTGCGGAGGATTCTTCGTCGGAAGCATTGGTGCCGACATTGCCGATATGGGGATAAGTAAGAGTAACGATCTGGCGGGAGTAGGAAGGATCAGTGAGGATTTCTTGATAACCGGTCATCGACGTATTGAAGACCACTTCCCCCACTGCCGTACCCTCTGCCCCGATGGCCCGACCGTGGAATTGGGTTCCGTCTTCGAGAACCAATAGCGCTGACTTAATCAAAACACCCTCCAAGGAATAATCAATCACAATATTTGCATATTAATTCAGATATCGCGATCTAAATCAATGCAAAAACCGCCCTCAAGGTCAATTTTTGGCAAATTGGGCGCATTTTAATGATGAGTGCTCCGCTTGTCTACCCAAAGCGCCATTTTTTCTCTTATTTTTGCACTTCTCGGCGTTTAATAGCCCCAGCAGCCATAAAAACACCGCTAAACTCGGGCTGGTAAACGGTTGCGGGATGGGATGACAAAAAATTGCACTAGCGACGCTAAAATACGGGGTTTAAAACATCATCAAAGCCTATTATGGATGAAATAACCCATTAAAACACACATAAAAACACATCAAGAACACAGAAATAATCGAAACCATCATTTTCAGTGTTAAAAAAAAGGACAATAAAATTATTGTCCTTTAATCATATAATTATGATTAATACAACCACATCACGATGGTGTATAAATTAATTACAACTGGTCAAGACCCAGTACATCACGCATATCAAACAGGCCTTTATCACGCTTACTTAACCAAATAGCGGCCTTAACTGCTCCACTGGCAAAAGTCATACGACTGGAGGCTTTGTGGGTAATTTCTACCCGCTCGCCAATGTCGGCAAACATGGCAGTGTGTTCACCGACAATGTCGCCAGCGCGGATAGTGGCAAAGCCGATGCTTTTTGGGTCACGTTCGCCGGTATAACCTTCACGTGCATACACGGCGCACTCTTTAAGATCACGCCCCAGCGCACCGGCAATCGCCTCCCCCATCGCCAACGCAGTCCCCGACGGGGCATCCACCTTGTGGCGATGATGCGCTTCAACAATTTCAATGTCGGTATAATCCCCCATCACCTGGGCTGCTTTTTCCAACAGTTTCAGCACCAGATTAACGCCCACGCTGAAGTTAGCGGCAAACACGATGCCAATCTGCTCGCCAGCGGCGCGGATGGCATCTTTGCCCGCATCATCAAAACCGGTGGTGCCTATCACGATAGCTTTTTTGTGTTCGACACAGAAAGCCAGATACGCCAGGGAGCTTTCCGGACGAGTGAAGTCGATCAGAATATCAAAATCACCGACAACGCTTTCCAGGCTGTCGCTCACGGCCACGCCCAACTTGCCTATGCCTGCCAGCTCACCCGCATCAACACCGATCAGACTTGAACCCGGGCGTGAAATCGCCGCACCCAGTACCACGCCAGGCACCTGTTGTACCGCCTGGATCAATTGACGGCCCATGCGGCCGCCGGAACCCGCAATCGCAATGCGGATTTGTGAATCAGTCATACATGCTCTCTTGTCATTGTGATATCAGCACCCGAGATAATTCAGAGCGACACCCAGGCTGCAAAGGCGCGTTTCCCGATGAACGTACTCTTACGGGTGATCGAACGCAGCCAACACAGATGCCACTTCAAATATGATGGGGATATGGGTTCAGGTTAACTGCCACACCTTATCACCACCAGAGGATTCATTTCATAATTAGAAAATTATGATATTCGCTGCTTTTCATCAGTAATGCTGTCAATAGGTTAACATTCGCTGCAATACACGCCAATTCAGGGTTATACATAATCATGCAGTTTTGACCGGTTGAATCTGCATAAAAAAAGGCACCACGAAGGGTGCCTAAAAGGTGATAAGACGGGCTGCTTAACCGGTTAAGGCCGCCACTTCCTCGGCGATTGCCGCCAGCGCATCATGGCGCGCATAGTCGGCCTGGACCAGCGCCGCACGCTGTCGATACAGCGGCTGTGCCAGGATCTGTTGTACGGCCTGCCTCAGCTGTGCTTCATCTGGAGTGCTGGTATGCAGGTTTATCCCACATCCCGCAGCGACCACCCGCGTAGCGGCCTCGAGTTTATCTTCGCCCGTACCGGCTACAATCAAGGGTACGCCGTGATCCAACGCGGCGTTGATCGAACCGTAACCGCCGTTGGTGATCAACAACGCCGCCTGCGGCAACCAGTGATCAAAAGAGATAAACGCCTGCACCCTGGCATTAGCAGGCAAAAGTGCCTGCAAGGCTTCAACTGAACGCCCACCGGTGGTCGCTAAAACTCGCACAGGTAACTGCGCCAGCGCCTTCAACGTTGGGACTATCAACTGGTGCAGATCGACATTCGCCAGCGTGCCCTGCGAGACGATCACCAGCGGACGACGGTCGGCCTCATCCCACAGGTCTGGTGTCTTATCCGCCGCCGCGGCACTGCGCAACGGGCCAATAAAACGCACGCTGTCAGGCAAATCGTCACGGGGATATTCCAGCGCCGGGGTAGCCAGTTGCAAGAATCGATCGCAACCGCCAATCAGTGCATCAGTAAACGCCTGTTGCAGCGGTTTACCGCCGGATTGTGCCATCGCAACATCAAAGCGCTGGTGCACTTCATCGATGAGCAAACGGGTCGCGTCATCCACCAGTTGCTCACGCAGCAAATCGCGTGGCAATAACCCGGGGGGTATTCGCGGCCCGTAGAAGATCGAATCCGTTGAAGAGTACGACAAAGGTGTCACGCCGATGCCGATCACCGGAGGACGGTCCACCCTTTGCAGTAGTGGTAACACGCCATAGAAGCAGTTTTCCACCATCAACAAATCCGTGGCCTCAGCCGCGATCGCGGCGCGCAATTGCTGATCCAACAGCGGGATCGGCGCAGCAAAAAAATCTTTCAGCGCCAACGCCATCTGCGCATTACCCGGGGGCAGCGCAGCGCGCTCTGGAAAGTGCTGCTCAAGATAGCGGTAATCAAAATCTACCCGCTCATCAAAGGCGATAAATTGTGCGCCAGCCGCTTCTGCACGTTCACGAAACAGGGCGCCGGTCATCACCCGAACCTGATGCCCTTGCGCAATCAGGTATCGAGCAATGCTCAGCATCGGATAAACATGACCCGGCGTTGCCACCGCGGTCATCAGAATACGTGCCATAACGGGTTAAGCCTCTGCGTTAGCCGGCTTCAGCGCCAAATTGGCACACACCGGGTTACTCTGAATATGCACGCGCTGCAAATGACGTGCGGAACGGGCAGTGAACCCTTCACGGCCGTGCAATAACGAGAAGTTGTCCGCAATGACGACGTCGCCCTGCTGCCATTGATGGGCATAATAGTGGCGCGGATCGTACAAATGCTGCTGCAGCGTCTGATGGAAAGCCTCTTGTTGATCTTGCGGCACACCGTGGTATTCCAGGGCGTGCTGGTTCAGGAATTTCTTGCCTTCGGTCGGCGGCTCGTTATAGCGCATGATCTGCCCGTGGCCGCTTGGATGCGTCACCACCAGCGGCGAGCACACCTCACCGCCATAATGCACCACCTGCTTAATACGGTAGGAGATCGATACCGTCAGCCACTGGGCCAACAGTGATTCGTCAGCATTGGCCAACAACCGCGTGGTATCCACAAAGGTCGTCCGTCCGCCTTCATCCTGTGAAGGTGCCGCGACGCAGTGGAACAGCTGAAACTCAGGAATGGTCGGTTTGTACATACCATCCCAATGCAGTGGCACATAGCTGCTATCGAAAATGTGGTCCTTGGCGTCCGGGTGTTCTTTCACGTCCAGCACCGCACCGAACGGCCACATCATGATGTCTCCCCACCCCTCGGCATAATGCGTCAGTACCTGTGGATCGGTAAAACCGGAGCCAAAGCCGCGCAACACCAACAGGTGATGCTGCTGCGCCAATGCCCGCAGTGCAGCCACGGGCAGTTCGCTGATGTGTTGCCCAGGGTGCATAGGGGTCAGTACCGCACCAAAGGGGGTATTCAGTTCAATGCGGCAGTTCAGTGTTTGATTGTCCATCAGTAACTCTCCTTGAATCGAATTTGCTGCTCACACGGCAACCGTACCGTTAAAAGACGCCCACCAAGATTGCGGGCGCAATGTGGCCAATTACGCCATTTGAGGTTGTTCGATCAGGTAATGGCTGGGTGTTCCGCGGATCGTCACCAGTTCACCCGCCAACTGCTGGGCATCCTTGCGCTTCATCAGAACAAACTGTCCGTTGATGTTAGCCGCCACCCCGTGCCACGGGGTCAGCCAATCATCTTTGGTCGGCATCATATGAATGCCCATTTTCAGGCTGTCCGCAGGCTGCGGGTGGATAGACAAACGTATCGCCGATGGGAAATGCTGGGCCAACAAATTGCCCCAGGCCCAGCTACGCTGTATCACGCCACAGGCACGCTGTTTGGCATCTTTTTGCAGTGCCGCGTTGGAACCAACGTAATCAGGAAGCTGACTGTCTTCATACAAGAAGCGGGTGATGGCGCGATACAGCTGTAACCCCTGCTCATCCTGCATCAACTGTTGTTTGATCGCCGTTTCCGATTCGGCATAACCGTCGACCAGCAGCTGACGCAGGAGATCGTAATCGCCGGTATGCTCGGCCAGGCCTTCCACATCGCCCAGGTTGAACACGCTCAGGTGAGTTGCCCCCACCTCATGTAACAAGTTTTCGATTTCGCGCTGATAGTGATTAATGGCGTCATCGCTGACGCGGATCAAATCGCCAAAGACATGGCCGTCAGAACAGATGACGATATGCGCCCCTGGCGGGTAATAAAGCTGAATACGCTGGCAGAGAGAATTAAGGAATATCAGTGACAGCCGTTCTGCCATATCGGGCACCGAACCAATTACCTTATTAGTATTAGGTGATTTTGTTGGGAAGGCGGGGAGCACAAATTCAATGCGTTGTTGGTTTTCAATAAATGCCCGGATACGCGGTAATTGTACCTGAGAAACGGCATGTTCTTCCTCAGCGTTTGACGTTTCCATTCCTGGGAATCGACGTCGGTATTGCAATAGCTCATGAAGGATTTTTAACGATATTGTTTCAATACGAGCACTATCCACAATTAACTCCTGTTCAGATGTGGCGCAGGCAATTTATTCGCAAACGCAATAAGACTTATCAAAAATAGAGATGACGATCGGGAAATAAGTCTTACCCTCACGATTTATCTGCTTCAGGCAATATAGAAGAGAAACTGCTATATTATTAGCCCGTATAATTCACAATCTTGGTTAAGTTGAACTTAACAAACTATGAGTAATATTCTAAAACGCATGGCCATTTTTTCTAAAGTTGTCGATTGCGGCGCATTCAGCATGGCAGCCAAAGAATTAGGCATTACTACCTCCGCCGTCAGTCAGCATATCCGCTTGCTGGAAAACGAACTGGGCATTCAATTACTTCTACGTTCTACGCGTTCACTGAGCCTGACCGAGGCCGGGCTGTGTTTTTATGAGGATTGTGTACTGATGATCCATGCAGCCGAACGGGGCCAGCAGCGTATCGCTGCGTTGCGCGGTGAACTGGCTGGGGAATTGCGCGTCGCCACCTCCACGGAATTTGCCACCCATTATCTGGTGCCGGCGCTGCAAAGCTTCCTTGATGATCACCCGCGAATCACACTGAGATTAGAAATTCATGACGAAAAAATCGACCTGATAGGCCAACGCATTGATCTGGCCATCCGCGGTGGCGTATTGGCCGACTCCAGCTACGTATCGACCCGGCTGGCGCGCTTTCGCGAAGTCCTGTGCGCTTCTCCAGTCTACCTTGCCAACCACGGCATACCCGATAGCCCGCAGTCACTGACTCACCACCAATGGGTTACTTTTACCCCCTTGGGCAACCCGCAGTTTGTCCGCCTGCTCCATCAGGACGGCGCAGAGCACAGGTTACGAATGACCGGACGTTTATTTACCAATAACGGCATGGCGATGAAAGAATTGGCACTGGCCGGCAAAGGAATCATCCGGAATTTTTTTGTCAACGTTGAGCGTGAATTACACAACGGTGATTTGGTGGAGGTGTTACCCGAGTGGCGATTACCCGACATTAATTGTTATGCGATTATGCCAAGAAGGGACAGCCAACCATTAAAAGTTCGCCGCTTATTAGAGCATATGAAAATCTATTTACAGAAAAACGAGAAGCATTCCTTAGATCAGTTCAGAACTTAATAAAATAAGAAGTATCCGTAACGTCACTTAATTTAGTTATTTAACTTTTCGGCATATTGCTGACCAGCACCAGAGTTAATTTAGATTGCAGACTAATGATATTATCCTTAATAACTCCCTGACTTTCTATATAAATAATTTCTCATCTTTAATTCAAATTATCAGAACGAATTTGACTTTGAATAACATAAAATTTGAATCAGTTCCCTTTCCCTACCCAAAACTCAATTCCTCTATTTCTTGGCTCTCGCTCCCAAACGAAAAACGGGGAGCCTAGGCTCCCCGTTATCTTATTTGTCGTTGAGGCTTATTCAACCTGCTTGATATCAACCCGCAGCTCTTTCGGCACTTCAAACACAATGTTCTCTTCGCGGCCGCTGACTTCCTGCACGTTGACACCCCCCAGCGCCTTCAGGCGGCTGATCACATCCTGAACCAGTACGTCAGGTGCGGATGCGCCGGCAGTGACACCGATATTACGGGCATCTTTCAGCCAGGCTTCCTGAATGTCAGCCGCAGAGTCGATCAGATATGCCGGCTTGCCGACACGCTGAGCCAGCTCTGCCAACCGGTTAGAGTTAGAGGAGTTTTTCGACCCCACAACCAAAACCACATCTGCATCACCCGCCAGGTTGCGTACCGCTTCCTGGCGGTTAGTGGTGGCATAGCAGATATCGTCCTTACGCGGGCCGATAATGCTCGGGAAGCGCTTGCGCAAAGCATCAATCACGTCAGACGTGTCATCCACCGACAATGTGGTTTGCGTCATAAAGCACAGGTTGCTCTCATCTTTCACCTGCAGCTTCCACACATCATCTGGCGACTCGACCAGGTACATGCCCCCTTTAGGGTTACTGTACTGGCCCATGGTGCCTTCCACTTCTGGATGGCCCGCATGGCCTATCAGGATCGCCTCGGTACCACGGCGGCTGGCTCGCGCCACCTCCATATGCACTTTAGTCACCAGTGGGCAAGTGGCATCAAACAGCATGGTCAAATCACGCGCTTTGGCTTCTGCTCGTACCGCCTGAGAAACACCGTGCGCCGAGAAGATCAAAATCGACCCATCCGGCACTTCAGTAATTTCCTCGATAAATACCGCCCCGCGCTCGCGCAGGCTATCTACCACATAGCGGTTATGCACCACTTCGTGGCGCACATAGATAGGTGCGCCATAAATTTCCAGCGCACGTTCAACGATACTGATCGCACGATCAACCCCAGCACAGAAGCCGCGTGGGTTAGCCAGCAATATTTGCATGCGTCTCCTCCTGCTGCGGATCGATCTCCAGCACTTCGATATCGAAGGTTACCGGATGGCCCGCCAGCGGATGGTTGAAATCAACGGTAATCGAATCTTCCGCCACTTCACGTACCACGCCTGGCATTTCGCTACCGTCAACGGCGGTAAACAGCATAATTGTGCCGACGTCCGGTACCCCGGTTTCCGCGAAATCACGACGTGAGAAGAACTGGACCAGATCCGGGTTCTCTGCACCGAATGCCGCTTCCGGCTGTAAGGTAAAAGCACATTTGTCGCCCGCACTCAAACCAAGCAGTTGTGCTTCCAGCGGTTCGGACAAACTGCCGTCACCCAGACGGAACAGCGCCGGTTTGCCACTGCTGCGGGTAGACTCTGCGGTCGAACCGTCTTCCAGTTTCAGCGTGAAGTGCACCAACACTTCACTGCTGCCGTTAACCTGAGCCGTCATATTACTCACCTTTGCTCTTTGCGCTTTTGTTCGCCGGCGACAAGAAGCCTTCCAGCACTATCATCGCCGCCCCTACGCAAATAAAACTATCTGCAAGGTTGAAGGTCGGGTAATGCCAATCGCCTACGTAGAAGTCGATAAAATCGACGACAAAACCGTGCCATAAGCGATCGAACAGGTTACCGAGCGCACCACCGATGATAAAAGCATAGGCAATGTTGTTCAGCTTCTGCTGCGCCTGACTGCGGTACATCATCACCAGCAGCACCGCCACGATAGCCACCGCAATACCGGCGAAGAACCAACGCTGCCAGCCGCCATGATCGGCCAGGAAACTGAACGCAGCACCGTAGTTACGCGCATAGAACAGATTGAACGACGGGATCAGCGGCTGGGACTGGCCCAGCACAAAGTTACCGAGGATCCACTGCTTGCTGGCAAAATCCAGCACCAACACGACTACTACCAGCCACAGCCAGCGCAGGCCAGTCGAACAGATTGGTTTACTCATTAGGCAAACTTACGCTTTTCGCCGTCGCCGGCTACGTTGATAACACAGCGGCCGCAGAGATCTGCATGCTCCGCCACCAAACCGATATCGGTGGTGTAATGCCAGCAGCGCGGACACTTCTCACCTTCTGCAGTGCTGAAGGCGATTTTCAGGCCCTTCACCAGTTCTGACGTCAGTGCATCCGCTGGCGCATCAGCCAAAGGTGCAACGCGAGCGCCGGAGGTCAGCAACACAAAGCGCAGCTCATCCTGCAGGCTGTTGAGACGTTCAGCCAGTTCGCTATCGGCATACAACGTTACCGCGGCTTCCAACGAGCCACCGAGACGTTTGTCAGCACGTGCCTGTTCCAGCACCTTGTTCACTTCGCCACGCACTTTCAGCAGCTCAGCCCAGAAGGCGTCGTTCATGCCTTCGCCTTCGGCCAGACCGAACAGGCCGTCGTACCACTCTTCAGTGAACACGTACTGCGCGCGTTTGCCCGGCAGGAAAGCCCAGATTTCATCAGCGGTGAACGACATGATCGGTGCCATCCAGCGCACCAATGCCTCTGCGATATGGAACAGCGCAGTCTGGCAGCTGCGGCGGGCGACGCTGTCGCTCTTCGCGGTGTACTGGCGATCTTTGATGATATCCAGGTAGAAGGACCCCATCTCGACAGAACAGAACTGCATCAGGCGTTGTACCACTTCATGGAAATCGTAGTTGGCGTAAGCCTGCTCGATATCCTGTTGTGCCGCCAGAGCACGACCCACGGCCCAGCGATCCAGTACCACCATATCTTCCGGAGCCACACAATCCGTGCTTGGTTCGAACCCGTTCAGGTTCGCCAGCAGGAAGCGCGCGGTGTTACGGATGCGGCGATAAGAATCGGCAGAACGTTTCAAGATCTCGTCAGATACCGCGATCTCACCGGTGTAATCCGTAGAAGCCACCCACAGACGCAGGATGTCACCACCCAGCTTGTTCATCACGTCTTGCGGACTGATGGTGTTGCCGATGGACTTGGACATCTTGCGGCCCTGACCGTCAACGGTGAAACCGTGAGTCAGTACTTCTTTATAGGGTGCTTTGCCCTTCATGGCGGTGGAGATCATCAGTGATGACATGAACCAGCCACGGTGTTGGTCGGAGCCTTCCAAGTACATGTCAGCGCCATGACCATTGAACTCAGGACGAACATCAACCACGGAAGAATGGGTCGAACCGGAGTCGAACCACACGTCCAGGGTATCGGGCACTTTGACATAGTCGACAGCTTCCGCGCCAAGAATGTCAGCGGCGTCCAGATCCCACCATGCCTGAATACCGTCCTGCTCAACACGTTTGGCCACTTCTTCCATCAGCTCTACGCTGCGTGGGTGTAGTTGCTCCGTGTCTTTATGCACAAACAGCGACATTGGCACGCCCCAGGTACGCTGGCGTGAGATACACCAATCCGGGCGGTTAGCGACCATGGTTTCGATGCGTGCCTGGCCCCATTCAGGGATCCACTGTACGCCTTTGATCTCTTCCAGCGACTGCTTGCGCAGGCCTTTTTGATCCATGCTGATGAACCACTGAGGCGTTGCACGGAAGATGATCGGCGTTTTGTGACGCCAGCAGCAGGGATAACTGTGAACCAGTTTCTCCACGTGCAGCAATGCACCTTTCTCACGCAACAGGTCAACGATCAGATCGTTGGCCTTAAACACAAACTTGCCATCCAGCAGTGGATGAGTGCCCGGCAGATAGCAACCGTTCGGCCCCACCGGGTTGGCAATTTCCAAACCGTATTTCTGGCTGATGACAAAGTCATCCGGGCCGTGGCCACCGGCGGTGTGTACCGCACCGGTACCCGCGTCCAGCGTGACGTGCTCACCCATGATCGCCGGTACGTCGAAGCCCATGAACGGGTGTTCAAAACGCATCAGCTCCAGATCGGCACCCTTGCAACTGCCCAGCACGGTCCACGCGCTGATACCGGCGCGTTTCATCACGCTTTCTACCAGTTCAGCCGCCAGGATCAGGCATTGGCCGTCGACCTGCACCAGCTGATAAGCAAATTCCGGGTGCAGAGAGATAGCGCGGTTAGCCGGTAAGGTCCACGGCGTGGTGGTCCAGATAACCAAAGAGACCGGGCCATTGAAGCTGGTGACGCCAAACTTGGCCGCCACGGCAGCCGCGTCAACCGCGTGGAAAGCCACATCGATAGACGGCGACGTCTTGTCGTAATATTCGACTTCCGCTTCCGCCAGTGAAGAGCGGCAATCGGTACACCAGTGCACCGGCTTGGCACCTTTCAACAGGTGACCGTTGTCGATGATTTTACCCAGCGCACGAATGATATTGGCTTCGGTTTTGAAGTCCATGGTCAAGTACGGGTGATCCCAGTCACCCAGCACGCCAAGACGGATGAAGTCTTTTTTCTGGCCTTCAACTTGTTCAGCGGCATACTCACGGCATTTCACACGGAACTCCGCCGCGGTGAGTTTCTCGCCCGGCTTACCGTACAGCTGCTCGACTTTCAGTTCGATCGGCAGACCATGACAGTCCCAACCTGGAACATAAGGCGAATCGAAACCGGACATCCCTTTTGACTTGATAATAATGTCTTTGAGAATCTTGTTAACCGAGTGACCAATGTGAATGCTGCCGTTCGCATACGGAGGGCCGTCATGCAAAATGAAGGATTTTTTGCCCTTTTTGGCAGTACGAATGATCCCGTACAGATCCTGTTCATACCAACGTTGCAGCATGCCAGGTTCACGCTTGGCCAGATCGCCACGCATCGGGAACCCTGTTTCCGGCAAGTTCAGGGTATTCTTGTAGTCACTCATGAGATTCTCGTTTCCGTTTTCGGCTATTTACCCGTCGCACTTCAAGCCACATCTTTGTGGGCCGCCCTTTCTTATCCGAATCACTTGCCTGTGCAAGCCCATCGGGATTCGCGCGGTTGCCGCCGCGATGCGGCTCGAATTACTTAGGGTAAACGATTAAACCAGTGTTTTTAACCCGAAGAACTTCCGGGC
Source organism: Serratia sp. CoH_122_TC_1 (assembly GCF_058191755.1). Taxonomy (NCBI): domain Bacteria; kingdom Pseudomonadati; phylum Pseudomonadota; class Gammaproteobacteria; order Enterobacterales; family Yersiniaceae; genus Serratia; species Serratia sp. CoH_122_TC_1. Next base: position 54,385 of record NZ_JBXWLA010000009.1, on the reverse strand, counting down.
CGTCACCACATCATTGGCGATTTGCTGCTTCAGGGCATCGAGCGAAGCAAAACGCTGTTCATTGCGCAATTTCGCGCGGAGCACCACGTCAATATGGCGCCCGTAAAGATCCATTGTGACATCCAACAGATGGACTTCCAGCTGTTGGCGCACGCCGGCAACGGTTGGTCGCGTACCAATATTGGCTACGCCAGGCAGCGGTTCAGGCCCCAGGCCATACACCTCCACCGCATAAACCCCTTTGACCGGAGCAACCAGGCGTTTCAGCGGCAGGTTGGCCGTGGGGAAGCCGATGGTGCGGCCCAGTTCATCACCGTGTACTACTCGGCCTGAAATACTGTACGGATGACCCAACAGCGTTTCAGCCTGTGCCAGATCATCATCGCGCAGTGCATTGCGAATCGCCGTACTGCTGATACGTTGATCGCCTTCACGGAAGGTCGGCGTGCTGATCACTTCAAAGCCGTATTCTATCCCGGCTTTTTGCAATAGCGGAAAATCGCCCTGACGCGTCGCGCCAAAGCGAAAATCATCCCCGACCATCAGGAATTTCACACCCAGTTTTTCCACCAGCAACTCGGCAACGAACGCCTGTGCCGTGTTGGCGGCGAAACGCGGGTCAAACTTGACGCACAGCAGGTAGTCAACGCCCGCCTGCGCCAGATATTTGGCTTTATCACGCAAGCGCGTGAGTCGGGCCGGTGCCTTGTCCGCTGCAAACATTTCCAGCGGTTGCGGCTCAAAGATCATGACCATCACTGGCAGCCCGAGGCGTTGCCCCTCTTGTTTCAGCTGCTCCAGCAACGCTTGGTGACCGCGGTGTACGCCGTCAAAGTTGCCGATGGTGAGCACACAACCATGGTGGCGTGCCCGGATATTGTGAATGCCGCGAATTAGCTCCATAGCTGGCTCAAAACAGTGGAAATCGCCGGATTATACCTTGTACAGCGGTTAAGGTTAACCCGCGATTGGTGCCTTTGTGTAATAGACATACCATACCGGAGATAATCTGCAGGTGAAACGCCCCAACCGCAGTTTATCCGGCAACATGCCGCTGATTATCGACCACGACCAACAGCTTGCAGCCAATACAGCAATTCATTGGCGAATTTTCTCGCGAAACACTGTATTCCCATGACCGAAGCTGGTAAAATCCTGCCCCATCACAACGTAGCAAGTGCCGCCCGTACAAACGGCGCTTATTTGCACAAATCCGTTGACAAACGAAGACTAAAAGGGGATATTCCTCGGCCTTCGAATTGTCCTCAATAGAATATATTTGGGAGTTGGACCTTGGCTAATATCAAATCAGCTAAGAAACGCGCCGTACAGTCTGAGAAACGTCGTAAGCACAACGCTAGCGGCCGCTCTATGATGCGTACCTACATCAAGAAAGTAGAAGTTGCTATCGCAACTGGCGATAAAGAAGCTGCAAAAAACGCATTCCTCGTGATGCAACCAATCGTGGACCGCAAGGCAGCTAAAGGCCTGATCCACAAAAACAAAGCAGCACGCCATAAGTCAAATCTGACTGCGCGTATCAACGCAATGCAATAAGCATTACGTTGTCTGCTTGATAAAAAAACCGGCTCAGGCCGGTTTTTTTACGTCTGCAGTTTTCACCGCGTTAGTAAGTAAACAGCGCGGAAAAATCCTTGTTGCATACCCGTTGTACCGCTGGATGCTGGATCATTCGTTCGGCAAAAATGATGTAGTACTCTTCCTGTACGCTATCAATACGCCCAATCTCCACCACGTCATCATCGTTATAGGTATCCTGCGCATACAGCGTCGGCGCAACGAAGATCGCGTTGTGGTACATGCCAAAGGTCTTCATCAGGGCCGCATCATCGAACTCGCCCAAGATCTCTACCTGAATACCTTGCGTGTTAAACCAGTTAAGCAGCTTACGCCCCAGCATCGAACGCCGGCCTGGAATGAGCAGCTTACGCTGTTCAAGACAAGCGGGAAACGGCAAGTCCGGCGCGGGCTGACGGCAAAAGAAACTGATACCGCATTCACCCAGCTTGAGTGAAAACAACCCTTCCTGCTGACTGGAGTCCACCGGGCAATCTGACAAAATCATGTCGAGCTTATGCTGGCTGAGCTGTTCCAGTAGCATCTCGTGCGTCGACTCAAAGCAGCGCAGATGGATTTGTTCATTATCCACCACCACCGCGGTCTCCAGAACCTGACTCACCAAGCGTTTGGACAGCGCATCCGCGACCCCGACGTCGAACAGCAGGTTAGATTCCTTGCGATAATTGACGATATCCAGCATTTCCTGGCTGAGCATAAACATTTTGTCGGCGTAGCGGAAAACCAGCTGCCCCAATTCAGAAGGCACCAGCCCACGCCCCTGACGCTTGAACAGCTTACCGTCCAAACGTTCTTCCAGCGCTTTGATCTGGCCGGTGATGGTCTGCGGCGTCAGAAACAGTGCTTCAGCGGCGCCGACCACCGAACCTTCCTTGCAGACCTGCCAGAAGTAGTAAAGGTGATTAAAGTTAATATGCGACATCCTCACGAGGTGCTCTCCTTAACATTTCGTCAGGCTAAACGATAGACCCTGACGAGCGACTAATGTCCTTTCCCTGTTTCAGACAACCTGTTGCTGCATTCGTCCCAAACAGAATGGCCGAAGCTGCACATATTTCATACTGCACAGCTCCGACCAGCTATTGTAATCGGTACTTACGAACAGAGGATCCCCTAAAGGGGTTATCTGACCCGTGGCAACGACATGCGCAACAGACCGTATCCAACCACCGCCGCCGTGGTTGACCCAATCAGGATACCCAGCCGCGAATAAGTGCTTAGTACGACATCCGCATCGCCAAACGCCAGCGAAGCGATGAAAATTGACATGGTGAAACCAATACCACAGAGCACAGAAACGGCAAACACCTGTTTGAAACCAATTCCTTCAGGCAGCTTGGCAATGCCCAACTTCACCGCCAGCAGGCTAAAGATGAAGATACCCAACGGCTTACCGATGAACAGACCCGCTGCGATACCGACCGGGAGCAGTGAGGTCAGCCCACTCAGTGACACGCCCTGCAATGAAACACCCGCATTGGCGAAAGCGAACAGCGGCAGTATCAGGAACGCCACCCATGGGTGAAGCTCGTGCTCCAGAGTCTCCGACGGTGACGGGCCTTTCTTCACGTTCAACGGGATCATAAAGCCAATAATTACCCCGGCCAGGGTCGCATGTACCCCGGACTTGAGGATAGCCACCCACAGCACCAGGCCGACAATCATGTAAAGCGACGTTTTGCCCACGCCACGCCAGTTCATAAATGCCAGCACCGCAACAGACGCGGCTGCTACACCTAAAGCCGCCATCGACACTTCGTGGGTATAGAACAGTGCAATAATCACGATCACACCCAGGTCATCGATAATCGCCAGCGCCAGCAGGAACACTTTCAGGCTGGTTGGTACGCGGTTCCCCAACAACGCCATCACCCCAAGGGCAAACGCAATGTCCGTTGCCGCCGGGATCGCCCAGCCCTGACGAGTAACCTCATCGGCACCGTTAAACAGCAGGTAAATAAGTGCCGGTGCCAACATGCCGCCCAACGCAGCAATAGCGGGAAACACCGCCTTATCACGCCCAGCCAGTGAACCCTGCATCAGTTCACGCTTGACCTCCAGCCCGACCACCAAGAAAAAGATCGCCATCAGGCCGTCGTTGATCCACAGCAGGAGCGGCTTGGCAATGTCCAGTGAGGACACTTTCACCATGACCGGTAAATTGAGAAAAGCATGATAAATCCCCTGGGCTGGGGTATTGGCCATGATCAACGCGATAATCGCGGCTACGATCAGGATAATGCCGCCTGCGGCTTCCTGACGTAAAAATTGACGAATGATATTGGTCACAATACGTCTCTCCAGAGATGCGCGAAGTAGAAACAGCTCCGCAAACAAAGTAATGGAATGAGTATAGACGGCGATTTAGCTCGATAAAATACGTTTATAAATGCTTTAATGATCGTAAAAACCGATCTATATACGACAGGTGTCACATTTTTTGTAGGGTTATTAGCCGTCCACGGCCAATAAAAAACCCCGGTTTTGACGCCGGGGTTATGCAGTACGCTAACAGAACAACAGCTTAACGCGTCAGGTCATCAAAAAACTTTTTCACACCGTCGAAGAAGCTCTTCGAACGTGGGCTGTTTTTATCACCAGAAGGGCCACCCAGGCTCTCTTCCAGTTCCTTCAGCAATTGCTTCTGCTTGTCGTTCAGGTTAACCGGGGTTTCCACCACCACGCGGCACAGCAGATCACCCTGGCTGCCACCACGCACCGATTTAACACCCTTGCCGCGCATGCGGAACAGTTTGCCCGTCTGGGTTTCTGACGGGACTTTCAGCTTCACGCGGCCATCCAGCGTTGGCACTTCAATTTCACCGCCCAATGCTGCCATCGCGAAGTTGATCGGCACTTCACAGTACAGGTTATTCCCTTCGCGTTCGAAGATCGGGTGCGCTTTCACCTGAACCTGAACGTACAGATCGCCTGCTGGTGCGCCATGTTCACCGGCTTCCCCCTCACCCGCTAAGCGGATGCGGTCGCCAGTATCAACGCCGGCCGGGATTTTCACCGACAGCGTTTTGGCTTTCTCTACCCGGCCGTGGCCATGGCAGCTGTTGCACGGGTCTTTGATAATTTGGCCGCGGCCATGGCAATGCGGACAGGCCTGCTGCACGGTAAAGAAGCCCTGGCGCATTTGCACCTGGCCTTGGCCGTGACAGGTTGGGCAAGTCACTGGCGAGCTGCCTGGTTTTGCACCGCTACCGTGGCAAACGCCACACTCTTCCAGCGTCGGGATACGGATCTCTTTGGTTACGCCACGAACCGCTTCCTCAAGGGACAGCTCCATGTTGTAACGTAGATCAGAACCGCGGCTGGCACGCTGACGGCGGCCACCACCAAAGATATCGCCGAAAACGTCGCCAAAGATGTCGCTGAAATCGGCACCGCCGCCGCCAAACCCACCGCCACCACCCATACCGCCTTGTTCAAAAGCGGCGTGGCCGTACTGATCGTAAGCTGCACGCTTTTGATCGTCGGTCAGGACTTCGTACGCTTCCTTGATCTCTTTAAACTTGGCTTCGGCGTCTTGATCCTGGTTACGGTCAGGATGGTATTTCATCGCCAGGCGCTTATACGCCTTTTTTATGTCACGCTCTTCCGCCGTCTTGGAGACGCCGAGAATCTCGTAATAGTCTTTCTTCGCCATTATTTCTGTAACCCTTAACATGCGTGCACGGGCGCAGAGTTGCCTCGACGCCCGTGCTGGTTTCCAGTAACGGCCTCTCGGCCGTTACGTGCCCGCTTAAGGGCGATTATTTTTTGTCTTTAACTTCTTCGAACTCAGCGTCAACCACGTCGTCGTCTTTCTGCGCCGCGTTGTCAGCACCAGCATCAGCACCTTGCTGTGCCTGCTGCGCCTGAGCCATTTCCAGCAGTTTGCCAGAAACCTGCACCAGAGCCTGGGTCTTCGCTTCGATATCGGCTTTATCTTCGCCTTTAACCGCGGTTTCCAGATCTTTCAGCGCCGCTTCGATAGCCGTTTTGTCTTCTGCTGGCAGTTTGTCGCCCGCTTCTTCCAACTGCTTACGGGTGCCGTGGATCAGGTGGTCAGCCTGGTTACGGGTCTGCACCAGCTCTTCGAACTTACGGTCCGCTTCGGCGTTCAGTTCAGCATCACGCACCATTTTCTGGATTTCTTCTTCGTTCAGACCAGAAGAAGCCTTGATGGTGATTTTCTGCTCACGGCCAGTATTCTTGTCTTTAGCAGACACATGCAGAATACCGTCGGCGTCGATGTCGAAGGTCACTTCGATCTGCGCCATACCGCGTGGAGCAGCCTGGATACCGTCCAAATTGAACTGACCCAGTGACTTGTTATCGTTAGCGCGTTTACGCTCACCCTGCAGCACGTGGATGGTTACCGCAGACTGGTTGTCTTCAGCGGTAGAGAACACCTGGCTGTGCTTGGTCGGGATCGTGGTGTTTTTGGTGATCAGCGGAGTCATCACGCTGCCCATGGTTTCGATACCCAGCGACAGCGGGGTAACGTCCAGCAGCAGAACGTCCTTCACATCACCGGCCAACACGCCGCCCTGTACCGCAGCACCCACCGCAACGGCTTCGTCCGGGTTAACGTCTTTACGTGGTTCTTTACCGAAGAAGTCAGCAACTTTCTTCTGAACCATTGGCATACGGGTCTGGCCGCCCACCAGGATCACGTCCTGGATGTCGGAAACCGACAGGCCTGCGTCTTTCAGTGCCACTTTCAGCGGCTCGATAGAACGCGCTACCAGATCTTCAACCAGCGACTCGAGTTTTGCACGGGTCACTTTGATGTTCATGTGTTTTGGACCGCTCGCATCTGCAGTGATGTACGGCAGGTTAACGTCGGTCTGCTGAGCGGAAGACAGTTCGATCTTCGCTTTCTCAGCGGCTTCTTTCAGACGCTGCATCGCCAACGGATCGTTGCGCAGATCGAAACCTTGTTCTTTCTTGAACTCTTCCACCAGGTAGTTGATCAGGCGGCTGTCGAAGTCTTCACCACCCAAGTGGGTATCGCCGTTGGTTGCCAGAACTTCGAAGGTTTTTTCGCCGTCAACTTCGTCGATTTCGATAATAGAGATATCGAAAGTACCGCCACCCAGGTCATAAACCGCGATGGTACGGTTGCCAACTTCTTTGTCCAGGCCGTAAGCCAGGGCAGCAGCAGTCGGTTCGTTGATGATACGTTTTACTTCCAGGCCTGCGATACGACCGGCGTCTTTAGTTGCCTGACGCTGTGCGTCGTTGAAGTATGCAGGAACAGTGATAACCGCTTCAGTTACCGGTTCGCCCAGGTAATCTTCCGCCGTTTTCTTCATTTTCTTCAGCACTTCAGCAGAGATCTGCGGTGGTGCTACACGCTGGCCTTTCACTTCAACCCATGCGTCGCCGTTATCAGCAGCCACAATTTTGTACGGCATGATGTCTTTATCACGCTGTGCTTCTTCATCCTGGAAGCGACGGCCAATCAGGCGCTTGATCGCAAACAGGGTGTTTTGTGGGTTAGTAACAGCCTGACGCTTAGCAGGCTGGCCAACCAGAATTTCACCATCCTGGGTATATGCGATGATCGAAGGTGTAGTACGGTCGCCTTCGCTGTTCTCCAGCACGCGCGCTTTACCACCATCCATAATAGCTACACAAGAGTTGGTAGTACCCAGGTCGATACCAATAATTTTGCCCATCTAAACGTCTCCACTAATAAATTCATATTCGGTCAGGTTGCTAACCTATATGCGGGCAAATTTTTGTTTTTCAACTGCCCAACATTTCAGTCTTAGCCGCGGTCAGCAACTGCGGTTGCAAATAAGATGGGGCCATCCAACTCAGCATCAAGGGGCAAGGCGAAAAAAATTTCTTTTTTATCGTCACTCAGATCATTGTTTCCTGTTCCGGGGATCATTATGATGCCGCGCACTCTGATGGAAGTTATCGATTTTTCGGCCATTCAGAACATTTATGTATTTACTTCGCTATTTCCGTTAATTTTCTGTTATTGCAGAGGACTTATGCACACCAACAAGTTGGCGAATCCCGGCCCTCTCGGCCTGATGGGCTTCGGGATGACCACCGTCTTGCTGAACCTGCACAACGCGGGCTTTTTCCCATTGAATTCCGCCATTATCAGCATGGGGATTTTCTTCGGTGGGTTGGCCCAAATTATGGCCGGCCTGCTGGAATACAAGAAGGGAAACACCTTCGGCATGACTGCCTTTATCTCTTATGGCAGCTTCTGGCTGAGCCTGGTGGGCCTGCTGCTGCTGCCGCGCCTGGGTCTGGCAGAACCGACCGACGCCAGCGTACTGGGTATTTATCTGGCGCTGTGGGGTGTCTTCACTCTGTTCATGTTCTTCGGCACGTTGCGCGCTAACCGCGTGCTGCAGTTTGTGTTCGGCAGCCTGACGCTGCTGTTCGCCTTGCTGGCGATCGGCAATATCACGGGCAATCATGCCCTGCTGAACGTTGCTGGTTATGAAGGCATTATCTGCGGTGCCAGTGCCATTTACCTGGCAATGGCAGAAGTGCTCAACGAGCAATTTGGCCGTAAGGTTCTGCCGATTGGCGAACCCGACGTCAACAATGTAGAACCCATTCGGGCAGCGGCATAATCACCGCCGTCTGAAACAAAAAGCCCTGCACTTATTGCAGGGCTTTTTTTTAGCTGTAAGAGCGGGCACGCTGCGCCTTGGTCTCACTGTTCAGGTCACGGTGCAGGTACATTCCCAGCAGCAACCCGATACCTGACAGCGCCAGTACATAGTAAGCAGGCGCTAACGGGGTTAACTTCATGATCAACGTCACAAATACTGGGGTTAAACCCCCGAAAATAGCGTATGCAACATTATATGAGAACGAAATCCCGGTAAACCGCACTTCCGCTGGGAAAGCCCGCACCATGACATAGGGTACAGCCCCGACGACACCCACGCTGAAACCTACCAGCGCATAGCAGGCGAACAGCATTTCCGGGTGCTCTCCCACCGTCCGATAAAACAGCCAGCTGCAGCCAGCCAACAGCAAGCTGCCAACGATAAAGGTTTTGCTAGCGCCGAAACGATCCGCCGACAACCCCGCAATAATACAACCGGCAATCAGCATAATGGTGGCGATACTGTTAGCTTGCAGTGACAGCGCCGGGGCGATGCCGAACTGTTTTTGCAAATAGGTCGGCGTCATCAGGATCACCACCACAATGCCGGCGGACAACAGCCAGGTCAGCAGCATTGACACCACAACCTCTTTGCGATGGTTAAGTACCACCGATTTCAGCGGCAGCTCCTCCGCCAAGGCTTTCCGCGCCTGCATCTCGATAAATATTGGCGTTTCCTGTAACCAACGGCGCAGATACATTGCCACCAGACCGAAAATACCGCCCAGCAGGAACGGCAGACGCCAGCCGCCGTCAATAATGGTCTGTTGACTGAGCGTGGTATTGATTACCGTCGCCACCAACGACCCCAGCAAAATACCGACGGTCAGACCGGCAGTCAGCGTACCGCAGGCAAAACCAATACGGCGGCGCGGCACGTGCTCGGCAACAAACACCCATGCGCCGGGGACCTCACCACCGATAGCCGCCCCTTGCAGTACGCGCATCAGCAGCAGCAGCAGTGGTGCGGCAATGCCAATACTGGCGTAGGTCGGTAACAGACCCATGCCCAACGTAGGCAACGCCATCAGTAAAATACTCAGGCTGAACATTTTTTTGCGGCCGACCCGATCGCCAAAGTGCGCCATCACGATGCCACCCAGCGGGCGCGCCAGATAGCCTGCGGCAAAGATGCCGAAGGTCTGTACCTGGCGTAGCCATTCCGGCATATCTGCCGGGAAGAATAGCTCACCCATAACCGCGGCAAAGAAGACAAAAATGATGAAGTCATAGAACTCTAACGCACCGCCCAAGGCGGCTAACGTCAGAGTTTTGTAGTCTTGCCGGTTTAACCGGCGATTATTATCGAGAGGCATAGAGTACCGTCGGAGGAGACTGTTAAAATAAAAGCCAGAGGCTTTCTGTAAACGAATCCTTACTATAACGGCAAATTTATTTCACACCAGATCGGCTGGGATTTATCCCACATATCGCTGAAATTTAGAGGTTTATCTCGCGACGCGCATTCTTAGGACGAAATGCTGCTACCACCGCGGCATGCGTTTCCACATAAGGTCCTTCAAGCAGCTGTATGCAGTACGGCACGCTGGCGAAAATACCGTGCACAACCACCTTACCCTGCTCATCCTTAACCCCTTCCAGCGTTTCCTTGATCGACTTGGGTTGCCCCGGCAGATTGATGATCAACGCCTGCTTGCGGATCGCCCCCACCTGACGCGAAAGAATTGCCGTTGGCACATAGTGTAGGCTGATTTGACGCATTTGCTCGCCGAAGCCGGGCATCACGCGATCGGCAATCGCCAACGTGGCATCGGGGGTCACATCACGGCGTGCCGGGCCGGTACCGCCGGTCGTCAGCACCAAATGGCAGCCCATTTCATCCACCAGCTCACACAGGGTTTGTTCGATCAACGTTTGCTCATCGGGGATCAGCCTGGTTTCCACTTTGAACGGCGTCGCCAGCGCTGTGGCCAGCCATTCTTCCAGCGCCGGTATGCCTTTATCCTGATAAACGCCGCCAGAAGCGCGGTCAGAAACGGAAACCAAACCAATACGTAATATGTCCATGCGTAACCTCTACAGCCTGATGGGGTTCGGGCGGGTTCATTTCCTGCCCTGTTATGAATCCAGAGAGTATAAAGTGTCTGCCCGCTACCGGGATCTGCGGGCATAAAAAAAGGCGGCCTAAGCCACCTTTTTCTGCGCTGATTGCGAAAATTACAGCAGATCGGCGATCATTTTTTCGAGCTTACCCTGGTCTACAGCAAACTTGCGGATACCGTCGGTCAGTTTCTCAACGGCCATTGGATCCTGGTTGTGCTGCCAGTAGAACTCAGGCTCAGTCAACGCTGTAGGACGCGCTTTCACTTCGCCCGTGTAGGACAGTTTACGCTCCAGCGTGCCTTCGCTTTCTGCCAGCTCTTTCAGCAGCGCAGGGGCGATGGTCAGACGGTCACAGCCAGCCAGTTCGATGATTTCGCCGACGTTACGGAAGCTCGCGCCCATCACCACGGTTTTGTAACCGTGCTCTTTGTAATACTGGTAAATCTCAGTAACGGAAACCACACCTGGATCTTCGTTTGGCGCGAACTCTTTCTTGTCGCCATTCGCTTTGTACCAGTCGAGGATACGGCCAACAAACGGAGAAATCAGGAACACGCCAGCTTCAGCACAGGCACGCGCCTGAGCGAAGGAGAACAGCAGTGTCAGGTTACAGTTGATGCCTGCTTTTTCCAGCTGCTCCGCGGCGCGGATGCCCTGCCAGGTAGAAGCCAGTTTGATCAAGATACGATCGTTGCTGATGCCGGCATCGTTGTACAGTTTGATCAGTCGCTTGGCTTTGGCAACGCTGGCTTCAGTGTCGTAAGACAAACGCGCGTCCACTTCAGTGGAGATACGGCCCGGCACCAGTTTCAGGATCTCCAGACCGATGTTGACTGCCAGCTTGTCGGCGGCATCGGCAATCTGCTGTTCGCGATCGCTGCTCTGCTCACGTGCCCAAGCAATGGCTTCGTCAATCAGTTTGCGGTATTCAGGAATTTGGGCTGCATTGAGGATCAGCGAAGGGTTGGTCGTAGCATCTTGCGGTTGATACAGCTTCATTGCCGCGATATCGCCCGTATCTGCAACCACGGTAGTCAGTTGGCGCAGGGAAGTTAATTTATCGGTCATGTTGGCATTATCTCATCGTGTGTGCATGAACTTTTGGCATCGTTCAACCATGCCCTGCCCTGATAATAACATGCGCAAGGCCCGGTGCAAGGCTGGAAAATCACGGCCTGGCGACGCCCGTTTTATCCTTGAGCGAGCAACCGTTTACGCCACTATCTTTCGCCATTCCCGAGCTGATGAAAAGGCAATAACGTGCTATCGATTGAATAAATTATGTTAAATTCGCGAAAATTAGTGCAATGGGTGACAAAATCTGAGAAAAATCTCAATTGCTCAGACTCCGGCTGATCTCAGCTAAGCTCTTGTAAAAATTCAATCAATGTCTTTTCACCCGCGGTGGATGCGGCGTGGTGCGCAACAAATTTCAACAAGGAGGGATCCGTGACGGACCTAATGAATTTTATCAATAATATCTTGTGGGGTTCGGTACTGATTTATTTGCTGTTGGGTACAGGCATTTATTTCACGCTGCGCACCCGCTTTATTCAGGTCCGCCATTTCAGCCACATGTTCTCGATACTGAAACACAGCAACAAGAGCGACAGTGCTGGCATTTCCTCCTTTCAAGCGCTCTGTACCACCCTCGCGGCCCGTGTTGGCACCGGTAACCTGACGGGAGTAGCGATCGCCCTCACCGCCGGTGGCCCTGGTGCCATCTTCTGGATGTGGGTTGTGGCATTTATCGGCATGGCCACGTCCTTTGTAGAAAGTAGCCTGGCGCAGCTCTACAAAACCAAAGACGACCAGGGTAACTACCGTGGCGGTCCGGCTTATTATATGGAGAAAGGTCTGGGCATGCGCTGGATGGGCGTATTGTTCTCAATCTTTTTGATCATTGCCTTTGGCCTGGTATTCAACGCCGTGCAAGCCAACTCCATCGCTCAGGCTTCCGCCGTCGCCTTCCATATAGAACCTCTGTATGTCGGTATCGGCCTGGTGATCCTGAGCGGCGCAGTGATCTTTGGCGGCATCCGTTCCGTCGCCCGCGTGGCTGAGTTGATCGTCCCCTTGATGGCGGCCGCTTACCTGCTGCTGGCGTTCTGGGTGATTGGTCATAACATTGAGCATATGCCGGCTATCCTGTCACTGGTGGTCAAAAGCGCTTTCGGGCTACAGGAAGCGGCAGCAGGTGCCGTCGGTTACGGTATTTCGCAGGCAATGACTCAGGGCGTTCAGCGCGGCCTGTTTTCCAACGAGGCCGGCATGGGTTCTGCCCCCAATGCGGCGGCTTCCGCTTCCCCCTATCCTCCGCACCCTGCTTCTCAGGGCTATGTACAAATGCTCGGGGTATTTATTGATACCATCGTGATTTGCAGCGCGACCGCCGCAATCATTCTGTCCTCTGGCGTATTGGACCAACCGGTAGCCAATATCAGTGGTATCGACATGACACAGCGGGCACTCTCCGCCGCCGTCGGCAGTTGGGGCTCGCCGTTTGTGGCCATCGCCATTTTCTTTTTCGCCTTTACCTCTATTATTGCCAACTATGCCTATGCCGAGAGCAATCTGGTTTTTCTGGAACGCAATCATCCGGCGGGTCTGCTGATTTTCCGTTGCGCCGCGCTAGGCATGGTGATGTTTGGCGCGCTGGCAGAACTGCCTGTGGTATGGAAAATGGCAGATACCTCAATGGCGTTGATGGCCATTACCAACCTGACAGCAATCTTGCTGCTGTCACGGGTAGCGCTGAAGCTGGCGAATGATTACCACCGTCAGCGAACGCTGGGGCAATTGCCCACGTTCGACGCCAATCGCTTCCCCGAACTGAAATCCCAGCTTGAACCGGGCGTGTGGGACAAGCATTAATTTTTTGCGGGCGCGTCTGGCACGCGCCCTGCCTATCACACCCATTGCCCCTTTTTTCCGCGCTTTTTGCTACAGTACTCGTTCTTGGATAAACAGGATCTGGCCATGCTCGTTATTATTTCACCTGCAAAAACTCTTGATTACGAAAGCCCGCTGGCGACAGAACGCTTCACACAGCCGGAGCTGCTGGATAAATCTAAGCAGTTGATCAAAATCTGCCGTGACCTCACGCCGGTACAAATTTCTACGTTGATGGGCATCAGCGACAAACTGGCCGGGCTGAACGCCGCTCGCTTTGGTGACTGGCAGCCAAAATTTACCCCCGACAATGCCCGCCAGGCACTGCTGGCTTTTAAAGGCGATGTCTATACTGGCTTGCACGCACAAGACTTTAGCGAAGACGACTTTGATTTTGCCCAACAGCATCTGCGCATGCTGTCCGGGCTGTACGGCGTGCTGCGTCCGCTCGACCTGATGATGCCTTACCGTCTGGAGATGGGCATCAAGCTGGAAAACGCCAAGGGCAAAGATCTGTACAGTTTCTGGGGCGAGCAAATTACTAAAAAGCTCAACGAGGCATTGGAACAACAGGGGGACGACGTGGTAGTCAACCTGGCGTCAGACGAATACTTCAAATCCGTGAAACCAGCCAAACTGCACGGCACACTGATTAAACCGGTGTTCCTCGACGAGAAGAACGGCAAATACAAAGTGATCAGCTTCTACGCCAAGAAGGCGCGTGGGTTGATGAGCCGCTATATCATCAAAAACCGCCTGACCCAGCGCGAACAGCTACTTGGCTTCAACCTCGAAGGCTACGCCTTTGATGAAGCCGGCTCCAAGGGCAACGAACTGGTGTTCAAACGCCCAGAGCAGTAATAAACCTCGCCCACAAAAAAGCCGTCGTAATGACGGCTTTTTGATTTTATGAGCCCATCAGAATCAGGCTGGTAAGGCCATCAGGAACTTACGCAGTTCGCTGAACCCAGCTGGCAGGTTATGAGACAGCAACGGCAAATCGGCACGCAGTGCCAATGCTTTTGGCAATGGCAGTTCCTGACCCAGAATCTCCTCTACGCTCTCTTTAAACTTGGCTGGATGCGCGGTCCCCAGGAACAGACCAAACTCACCGTCCTGCAACTGGTCGCGCAATGCGCGGTACGCAATTGCCGCATGAGGTTCGGAGAGATAGCCCAATTGCGCCAGCTCACGCATGCTGTCCTTGGTGGTCTCGTCACTGACCGTTGCGTGACCCAGCTCTTTCAGTTGCCAGATCTTACGACGGAACAGTTCCTCTACCCGCGGCCAGTTGTTCGGCTGGCTAACATCCATCGCATTCGACAGCGTCGCCACGGTGGCGTGCGGCTGCCACTGCCCGTGAGTCAGGAAACGCGGCACAGTATCATTGGCATTGGTCGCTGCGATAAAACGCTTCACCGGCAGGCCCAACGATTTTGCCAGCAAACCGGCAGTCAAATCACCGAAGTTGCCGCTAGGCACCGAGACAACCAACTGATTGCGTGCTTCTTGCGGCAGTTGCGCTACCGCTTCGAAGTAATAACAAATCTGCGCCAGCAGCCGGCTGATATTAATAGAGTTAGCCGAGTTCAAATGCAGAGCGTCTTTCAATTCCTGATCGTCAAATGCCTGCTTCACCAGTGCCTGGCAAGCATCGAAGTCGCCGTCGATCGCCACGGTATGGATGTTGCCACCCAGGGTACAGAACAACTTTTCCTGCAGCGGGCTGATTTTGCCCTGCGGATACAGAATCACTACGCGCACATTCTTCAGGCCATAGAACGCATGCGCTACCGCGGCCCCCGTATCGCCAGACGTCGCGGTCAAAATAGTCACAGGCTGATCGCCCGCGACTTCCGCCAACATTTGCGCCATAAAGCGGCCGCCGAAGTCTTTGAACGCCAGCGTTGGGCCATGGAACAGTTCCAGACAGGCAATGTCATCTTCGACTTGCGCGACCGGCGCTGGGAACTCAAAGGCCGCCGCCACACGCTTATGCAATGCTTCTTCAGAAACTTCATCACCAATAAACGCCGACAGAATACGGCTGCTGCGCGTGACAAAATCCTGTTCCAGCAACTGGTCGATTTCCGTCAGCTCAAATTCCGGCAGCTCCAGCGGGAAAAACAGCCCTTGCTGTTTACCCAGGCCCTGTTTGATCGCCTGTGCGAAGCTGACCTGCTCGTTGTGATCCTTAAGGTTGTACAGTTTCATGCGTTATCCCAGTAGTCGTGCGCCTGCGGTATCCAGACGGCAAATATGAACAAAACCTTCGTCGTTTTGCAGATAGTGATGAGTCAGCCAGTCGGCCATGCGTTGCGCGGTCGCGCTGTCGTTGCAAACGGCAAACAGCGTCGGGCCTGAGCCGGAAATACCGCAGGCCAACGCGCCGATATCCTGCGCAGCCTTGCGCGCCTCGGCAAAGCCCGGCAACAGGCGGGTGCGATACGGTTCGGCAATCACATCCTGCATCAGTTTGGCGGCCAGCTGCGGTTGTTGGGTGTGGCAGGCATGGATAAAACCCGCCAGATAACGGCCGTGGCTGATGCAGTCCTGACGACGATACTGCGCGGGCAAGATCGCACGCGCTTCGGCGGTGGATACCTTGATGCCTGGATAGGCCATCACCCACAGCCAGTCTTTAAAGCATGGCACTTCCTGGCTGATGAAGCCTTCTTCTTCCAGCATCAACTGCAGGCCGCCAAGGTAGCAAGGCGCCACATTATCGTAATGCACGCTGCCGGAGATACGGCCTTCCAGCTCGCCCATCAGGCCCAGCAGGGTCATTCTATCCAATGGGCGGTTGCAGAATTCGTTCATCGCCATCAATCCTGCAACCACTGAGCAGGCACTTGAGCCCAACCCGGAACCTATCGGCATATTCTTCTCAAGTCGCATCGCCACCGGGATCTGTTGACCCATCTCCTGGCAGAAACGCTCCCAGCATTGGTAAACGATATTCTCTTTCGGGTCGTCCGGCAGCTTGCTGACGAAACGGCCGGCATTCTGCAAACTGAACGTTTCGGCGGCCTCTACGCTGACGCAATCGCCCAGCAAAGTCCCGTCGATCGGGGATACCGCGGCGCCCAGGACGTCGAAACCGACGCTCACGTTGCCAATTGAGGCCGGCGCATACACCTTAACCATATTAAACTCCCAACTTCCATGACAGTGTGCGCAGCAAGTCAGCAAAGACACCCGCTGCGGTCACATCGTTACCGGCGCCATAGCCACGCAGCACCAACGGCAACGGCTGATAGTAACGGCTGTAGAAAGCCAAGGCGTTCTCGCCGTTCTTCACTTTATACAACGGATCGTTGCCGTCTACCGCATCTATACGTACCTGACAGCGGCCATTTTCGATCACGCCGACATAGCGCAATACCTTGCCCTGTTCGGTGGCATTGGCCACGTTGCGAGCGTACTCGTTATCCAACTCCGGCAGGCGCGCCATAAAGGCATCTACATCGCCAGAAGCGTCAAAGGACGGCGGCAACACCGACTCTACGTCGATATCCGCCAACTCCAGTTTGTAGCCCGCTTCGCGCGCCAGGATCAACAACTTGCGCGCGACATCCATACCGGACAGATCATCCCGCGGATCCGGTTCGGTGTACCCTTTTTCCTTAGCCTGTTGAGTCGCCGCCGATAACGACATCCCTTCATCCAACTTACCAAAAATAAAGGACAGCGAACCGGAGAGAATACCGGAGAAACGCGTCAGCTCGTCACCCGCGTTCAACAGGTTCTGCAAGTTCTCGATCACCGGCAGGCCCGCACCGACGTTGGTATCGTACAGGAACTTGCGGCGCGAACCGGCTGCGGCGGTGCGCAATTGCTGGTAGTAGTTCATCGACGAGGTATTGGCCTTTTTGTTCGGCGTCACTACGTGGAAACCGTCGGCGAGGAAATCCGCATATTGATCGGCAACCGCCTGGCTGGAGGTACAGTCAACAATCACCGGGTTCAGCAGGTGATACTCCTTCACCAGACGAATCAAACGGCCAAGATTGAACGGCTCCTGTGCACCGGCCAGCTCGTCGCGCCAGCTTTCCAAAGCGATGCCGTGTACGTTGGTTAACATGGCGCGGGAATTGGCGATCCCGCACACGCGCAGATCGATATGCTTTTGTTTTAACCACGGCTGCTGGCGGTAAATCTGCTCGATCAATGCGCCACCCACGCCACCGACACCGATGACAAAGACCTCAATCACCTGATCGGTGTTGAACAACATCTGGTGGCAGACACGAACACCGGTCGTCGCGGAATCATTGCTCACCACAACTGAAATAGAACGCTCTGAAGAGCCTTGGGCAATAGCGACAATGTTAATATTGGCGCGCGCCAGTGCCGAGAAGAAACTGGCCGAAATCCCCCGGAGAGTACGCATGCCATCGCCGACTACCGAAATAATCGCCAGTTTCTCCATGACGTCCAGCGGCTCCAGCAGCCCATCTTTCAGTTCAAGATAGAACTCGTCTTCCAGTGCACGACGCGCACGCTGCAGTTCATTTTGCGGCACACAGAAGCTGATGCTGTATTCGGAAGAGGACTGGGTAATCAGCACCACCGAAATACCTGCACGCGACATCACGGCGAACACCCGCGCAGCCATGCCGACCATGCCCTTCATCCCTGGCCCGGAAACGTTGATCATCGCCATGTTGTTCAGATTGGTGATGCCTTTAACCGGGGTATCTGTATCCAGATTTTCACCGCCGATTAACGTGCCCGGGGCTTGCGGGTTGGCAGTATTTTTAATCAGACAAGGAATTTGGAACTGGGCAATCGGGGCGATAGTGCGGGGGTGAAGTACGCTGGCGCCGAAGTAGGAAAGCTCCATCGCTTCCTGATACGACATCGACTTCAATAACCTGGCGTCCGGCACGGTGCGTGGATCGCAGGTGTAGACACCATCGACGTCAGTCCAGATCTCACAACAGTCGGCACGCAGACAAGCAGCCAGCACCGCAGCAGAGTAATCAGAACCGTTACGGCCAAGCACCACCAGTTCACCTTTATCATTACCGGCGGTGAAACCGGCCATCAGCACAATGTGATCCGCAGGAATCGCCGACGCCGCAATGCGCAGTGTGGATTCGGCGATGTCCACCGTAGATTCCAGATAGTGCCCCTGGGCCAGCAATTTCTCTACCGGGTTGATCACCGTGACCGGGAAACCTTTGGCACGAAAAACGCCTTCCATGATAGCGATGGAGAGCTTCTCACCGCGGCAGATGATAGCCGCATTCACGCTGTCCGGACATTGTCCGAGCAGTGCAACGCCGTGCAGTACCTGCTTGAGTTGAGCGAACTCATGATCGACCAAGGTCTTGAGACGATCATATTCAAAGCCAGGTAATGCCTGTGTCAAACCGCTCAGCAAGTCAGCGAAAATGCGTTCTGCATCGCTCATATTTGGCAGAATGTCTTGCCCTGCTACCGTTTTGTCAATCATCGCCACCAAGTGGTTGGTGATTTTAGCCGGAGCGGACAATACCGTGGCCACCTGTCCCTGACGTGCGTTACTTTCCATGATGTCGGCGACGCGCAGAAAACGTTCTGCATTCGCTACCGAGGTTCCGCCAAATTTCAGCACTCGCATTTCTTATCTCTCCCGAATTTAAGCCGAAAAAAAAGCCCGCACTGGTTAGGTGCGGGCTTTTTTCTTTTGTTTCCTGTACGCGTCAGCCCGCCCCGTTACCTGTGGTATCGGTGGTGGTAATAATTGTTGTGTTCAGGCTGATGTTTCGCATTTTTTCTGTCTGTCTCATTAAATACTCTGTCCCCTCTATTGGTTAAAGCAATCGCTATCCCAAGTCAAATTATTTCTTATTTTTGCTTATTTATTCCCCAAAGGGGCCATTGAGCAATGAGAGAGCTGAAAAGCCAAATGACAGAATAAAAACACAGACAGCAAGCAATTTTGCAGTGGATCACACTGCATAATAAGCCATGTTTGTGGGTATCACTTTGTCAGTTTTTTTTCGATGTCGTGCAACAACGTATGCAGCATCGCCGTGTCCCGCTGCTGCAAAGCACCGAGCCGTTGATGCAGCCAGTCTCGCAATTTTTGGTCATCACTGACCCCTAATGCGCCAAGTAAACCTTCGGCACGCTGACGCAGCGCCTTAAGTTGGCCTTCGTTAGCCACCGGCTCCTGCGGTGCACTAACGTCCATCAGCGCTGACAGTTGGTAGCAATACACCATCACCGCCTGGCCAAGATTCAAGGAGGGGTAATCCGCCTTCATTGGCACACCGGTGAGCAGATCGGCCAATTCCAATTCTTCGTTGGTCAAACCGGAATCTTCACGACCAAACACCAGCGCAGCCTGGCCTACCCACTCACGGCGTTCGTCCAACTGACCCAGTAACTGCTGGGGCGTACAGTAATAGTGGAAGCGTGCGCGGCTGCGAGCGGTGGTCGCTACCGTGAAATCAACATCCGCCAGCGCCTGCTCCAGCGTTGAAAAAGTTTGCACGCCGTCAAGGATATCCCCTGCCCCATGGGCGACCCAGCGCGCCGCCGGCTGCAAGTGCGCGTCGCTATCGACAATACGTAACGAAGTAAAGCCCATGGTTTTCATCGCCCGCGCCGCAGCGCCGACGTTTTCCGGCCGTGCCGGAGCCACTAAAACAATATGAAGCTGCATCAATACTCCACAGAATGAGGGATTGCGAGTTTTTGACTGTTCAGGATAGTCTGATTATATTTACAAGCGTGCAACAATAATCCCGACAGCCACGATAGATAGGGTTAAATGCGTTATTGGCCTGATAAAGAGAGCGTAATACATATTATTGCTGCTTATGATTTACTACCATTATAAATCAAAGTGTTAAAAGTCCCCCTTTATCAATAAGCCGATAATTCTACCCCATTAGACGCGACAATGCTGAATCGTACACAGAATTTATGCTTCTGTGACTTAAACTGGCATTTCTGTAAGTGTTTTTCACAAAACTGTTAACGTGCTACAATTGAATTTGATATATGTCAACAAAGCTTAGTTTTGTTGGGTGATGAATTCGGTACGCACTGTTATATTGCTGTTAATAGGGTTAGGATATGCGCCGTTTTGGCACCTTTGGGGTTGTAGGGAATAGCACCCCCACCAAGCTAGCGATCTTGTTGACATGAGATGGAAAGTGCATCAAGAACGAGTTTACGTACTGTAGTCATTTGTTAAGAGGGAACGTGAGCGCTAATCTCTGCCCTCCGCCAAGAAAACAAAGACTTCTGTACTTCCTATTTTCTATTTTGTTGGCAATTTTAGGTAGCAAATATGCAGACCCCGCACATTCTGATTGTCGAAGACGAGTTAGTCACTCGTAACACCCTGAAGAGCATTTTCGAGGCGGAAGGCTACGTTGTTCATGAAGCCAATGATGGTGCAGAAATGCACAACATCCTGTCTGAAAATGATATCAATCTGGTTATCATGGACATCAATCTGCCAGGCAAAAACGGCCTGCTGCTGGCGCGCGAACTGCGTGAACAGGCTAGCGTCGCGCTGATGTTCCTGACCGGCCGTGATAACGAAGTTGATAAGATCCTCGGATTGGAAATCGGCGCTGATGACTATATCACCAAGCCGTTCAACCCGCGTGAACTGACCATTCGCGCACGCAACCTGCTGTCTCGTACCATGAACCTGGGCAGCGTCGGCGAAGAACGCCGCCTGGTTGAAAGCTATAAATTCAACGGTTGGGAGCTGGACATCAATAGCCGCTCACTGATCAGCCCAGCTGGCGAACAGTACAAACTGCCGCGCAGTGAATTCCGCGCCATGCTGCACTTCTGCGAAAACCCGGGCAAGATCCAATCCCGTGGCGAACTGCTGAAGAAAATGACCGGCCGTGAGCTGAAGCCGCATGACCGTACCGTGGACGTGACCATCCGTCGCATCCGCAAGCACTTCGAATCAACGCCTGACACACCAGAAATTATCGCCACCATTCACGGTGAAGGTTACCGTTTCTGCGGCGATCTGGAAGAGTAAGTCTCCCGCGTTAAATAGTTGGGGTTCCCTCGAACCCCAAATCTTATTTTGCCTCACCCCAAGGGATGATCGGCACCGCACTCAACGCGTTCTTCGGTGAACCATCCACCACTCGGTCTGAATAGCTCAGATAAATCAACGCATTGCGTGTCGCATCGTAGAAACGCACGACCTGCAGCTTCTTAAACACCAACGATGTTCGTTTCTGGAACACGACGGTACCTTCCGCCTTGCCATTCTTAATTTTATCGTTCAGCTCAATGGGCCCAACCTGCTGGCAAGAAATGGCCGCATCCGCAGTGTCTTCCGCTAATCCCAGCCCGCCTTTAATGCCACCGGTTTTTGCCCGGCTGATATAACAAGTTACATTTTTGACATCAGGATCGTCGAACGCTTCCACGACAATTTTGTGGTCTGGACCAAAGAGTTTGAATACCGTGTCGACTGACCCAACCTGTTCAGCCTGCGCCGTATTTACTGTTGCGCAAACTAAACCAAACAAAAATATCCATCCTTTTTTCATTCACTTAACTCCAATAGCCAGAACCTAAAGAAATAGGCGCTGGCAATCAATATTGTTTATGTTTTAGGTCACAGAATAGGTTTTCTTCTGGTCCGCACCGATCTTTTTAGCACAGAGCGTGAAAAAAATCTTTGGGAGTCTCGGAGGAAAAAAATTGCTATTATGCGGCGTCGTTATTTCTTTTCGCCCGTTTAAGGTGTGCCCCTATCCAACTCTTGCGCAACCCGCAGCAAGAGGTAAAGAGTGCTACGCAAAATGGCTCATGGATTGGTCTGATAGCGCAAAGCACCAGCGTAATGAATAAACAGTTCGGGTCCTTACCCTAAAGCTCTACGAGGAAGATCTATGGATCAAGCCGGTATCATTCGTGATCTGCTTAGCTGGCTGGAAAGCCATCTGGACCAACCCTTGTCGCTAGACAACGTGGCGGCTAAAGCGGGTTACTCCAAGTGGCATTTACAACGGATGTTCAAAGATATTACCGGTAACGCCATCGGCGCTTATATCCGGGCAAGGAGATTATCCAAAGCTGCGGTGGCGCTGCGTTTAACCAGCCGACCTATTCTGGATATCGCCTTACAGTATCGCTTCGACTCGCAGCAGACATTCACACGCGCATTTAAAAAACAGTTTGCGCAAACGCCAGCGCTATATCGCCGTGCAGAAGACTGGAGCGCATTCGGCATTTGCCCGCCAATTCGCCTGGGTGCCTTTACCCTGCCGCAGCCTGAGTTTATCTCTCTGCCGGAACAGCATCTGATTGGCCTGACGCAAAGCTATTCCTGCACACTTGAGCAAATATCCAACTTCCGTACCGAGCTGCGTTCCCAGTTCTGGCGCCAATATCTGGGCGAAGCAGACACGCTGCCACCGGTGTTGTACGGGTTGCATCATTCGCGCCCAAGCCAGGAAAAGGATGACGAGCAGGAAGTGCTGTACACCACAGCGCTGGAGCCTGATCACGTGCCGGCAAAAATACAGGCAGGCCAGCCGCTCGTACTGCAAGGCGGCGAATATGCCATGTTCAGCTACGAAGGCCCGGCTTCAGGCCTACAAGACTTTATTCTGACCCTGTATGGCACCTGCCTGCCAGCACTCAAACTCACGCGCCGTAAAGGGCACGACATTGAGCGCTTTTATCCAAAAGGTGACCGTAGGCCACCTCAACCGCCAACCGAGATCAACTGCGACTACTTGATCCCGATCCGTCGTTAGCGTTGCAGTTCGTCCAACGCGGGCATGTCCAAATGCGTGACATCGCCCGCGGTTTCAACGATCCAGCCAGAAGCCAGCCATGGGCTCTGCTGATAGTCGACACGCGACAGCGAACAGTTACGCAGGCGCAGGCGGCGTTCAGCATAAGCAGGCAATCCGAGCACGGTGCTGATCAAACACCCCAAAGCGATACCGTGGCTGACGATCAGCGGTTTGCTGCCCTCAGGCAACATCAGGCAGCTTTCCAATGCCGCACGCATACGTTCGCCCAACTCACTCATGGATTCGCCTTGAGGGATGCGCCCGTCCGCAGTACCATCGACCATCTGCTTGCGCCACTGTTCTTCCTGCGGCGTCAGGCTGTCGATCAAGCGCTCTTCCAGCACCCCCATATGCAACTCACGCAAACGTGGATCGTTAATCACCTCGCAGCCGCAAGCCTCTGCGATGATTTGTGCAGTGCGTCGGGTGCGCCCGAGATCGCTGGTAATCACATGCGTAATGCCTTGTTTGCTGACACGCTGGGCAACCAGACGAGCCTGATGTTCACCGTTGGCGGTTAACGGGCTGTCGGACTGGCCTTGGATACGGCGAGCCGCATTCCATTCCGTTTCGCCGTGGCGAACGAGGTATACCTGTAACATTTTGCTTTTCCGTTATACTGCGTGAAACCTGAGTTTATCTTCGTCAGAAACCGCTTTCGCACATGCCTGACGTTTGAATAGGCTCTTAGCTTAAGGATGCCAAACCCGTTATGTATCATGTTGTCGCTGCCACTACCAACCCGGCAAAGATCAAGGCTATTCAGTTGGCTTTTGATGACACCTTTGGCGCAGGCCAATGCCGTATTGAATCAGTCGACGTCGCCAGCGGCGTCTCACTGCAACCCATAGGTAATCTCGAAACCCGCACCGGGGCACGCCAGCGTGTAATGGAAGCGCGGCAAGTACGCCCAGAAGCCGACTTTTGGGTCGGCGTGGAAGCAGGTATCGAAGAGAATATGACTTTCGCCTGGATGACGGTCGAAAACCCACACACCCGCGGCGAATCGCGCTCAGCCAGCCTGATGTTACCAGAGACAATTTTACAGGGAATTCGCGCTGGTCGCGAATTGGGGAGCGAGATGGCGGCCATCACCGGCAATGCTGAAGTGAAACGCCAGGGCGGCGCTATCGGCATCTTTACCGATGGGCGGTTAAGCCGCACCAGCGTTTACCATCAGGCGCTGTTGCTGGCGTTGGTGCCCTTCCACAATTCAATCTACCAAAACCACAATAACGCGCCGCAGAAGTAGCCCTGTTGGGCGTTACGCTACTGCGTATCGCCCAACAGCTGCTGTTCCAGCCATTGCTTCAGCGCCGGTGTCGCCGCCTTCAGGCTGTTCGAACCCCGGGTGATAGTGGCAATGCCTGCCCCCAGTTCATTTTTCAGCTCACGCTGGCTCATCTCACCGCGCATCAGTTCCTGGATGATCCGTACCCGCGTGCCTAACGCCGTGCGTTCATCTGGCGTCAGCAGCAGTTGCATCAGAGGCTGATGCAGTTCTTGTGCAAACGCGTTTTGCAGCAGCGCAACAAAGCGCAGCCAATCCTCATTACCTTGTTCTGAAAGAGCCGGGTCGTTAAGTGATAATTGCGTCATGGCAAGCCACCATACTATTTAACTAGTACAGCAGCATACCATAGCGCCGTCAAAATCAATAACGCCTCTGCCACTCCGCATCGGTCAGCACTTTGGCTGGTCGGTGCATGAGATAGCGATAAAATGCATCGTAAGCCAACACGTTCTTCACGTAAGAACGGGTTTCCGAGAACGGGATGCTTTCGACAAACGCCACCGCATCGACTCGCCCTTCACTGTTGCCCAACCAGGTGTTTACGCGGGATGGGCCAGCGTTATAAGCCGCCGACGACAGAATACGGTTTCGCCCAAACTGCTGGTAAACGTACTCCAGATAACTGGTGCCGATGGTAATGTTGACCCGCGGGTCAAGTAATTGGCTTGGGCTTGAGTAACCCGGAATATTGTACATTTCAACGGTATGCTGCGCGGTTCGCGGCATAACCTGCATCAGGCCGCTCGCCCCCACCGGGGATTGCGCTTTTGGGTTCCAGGCGCTCTCTTGGCGGGCAATCGCCATGGCATAGCTCGGCGTTATCCCCTTGTCGTCGGTCGCAGCACGGAACTCTTGCGGCCAGGCCACCGGGAAACGCTCTTCCAGGTGATCCCACAACTTACCGACGATGGTCGCCTGCACGCTAAGATCGGCCCATTTCTGCTCGAAAGCATAACGCGCCAGCGCTTCCTGTTCTGGACGACTGCGACTGGCCACAAAGGAAGTCCACTCGCTGCGCGCCAGATTGTCCATATTCCAATACATCAACTCACGCACACGGGCAATTTCCGGCCCGTCCACCAGCGACGCGCGAGGTTTCGCCGCCACAGCGACCATAACCGGGTAAGTCGTATTCAGCTTTTGCGCCGCTACCATGGGATAAAAGCCGCGTTCAGTCATCAGGCGACGCAGGATCTCTTCACCTTCACTGCGTTTGCCCTCGTCCAGCAAAATACTCGCACGCCAATAGCGCCATTCATCTTTATTACGTGACTCTTCTGGCAGGCGAGCCAACCAGGTCGTTACGCCTTGGCGATCGCCATTACCCAGCGCCATGCGCACACGGCGTTCCAGTAGCGTGGGGGATTGGCTGCGCAGGATCACCTTATCGCGCCATTGTGTTTGTTCAAAGGTAGCGTCACTGCCCATCAGACGCCACGCCACCGCTTCTTCCAACCCCAGTCGTTCGCTGTCACTCATTTTTTGCAGGCGAGCGAGCGTAGGGATCATCGCGCGGGCGTTTTCGACATCCTGACGCGCCAGACGTTCGAAAGCGATGCTGGTCGCCGCCCGGGTAAAGTCAGTCGGCCCCACGCTGCGAGCAAAGGACTCCACCGTCGTCGGATCATTTTGCAGCCGTACCAGTGCGTCGCCCATTGTCTGATAATCTGAGGGTAACTGGCGGTAAAGGCTGTTCACCAATCCGCTGTTCCCTTCTTTCAGTGCCAGCTTCATACGCTCCAGGATAAGCGACGGCGTTTGCTTACCCGCCCCCTGCCAAACGCTGAACAGCTTGTCACAGGCGCCCGGCAACGATTTGCCGCTCATCCAAACGTCGCTTGCACCACTCCAGGCCGCCTGCTGATCGCCCGTGGCCCATTTGGCGTAGTAATAATTACAACGCGCAGCAATAGGTTTCGGCGCCTGTGGACTGAAAGCCAACAGACTGCGCCAGTCTTCACGCCGTGCCAGCTCATTAACAAAGCGCGGAGCTAACGATTTGGCAGGCGGCAGTGTCGGGTGCTGCTTAATAAAGTCATTCACCTCAGAGAACCCCGCCTGGCTGAGATCTTGCGTCAGCTCGCGGTACTCCAGGTAAGGGTAAAGTGGATAATCGCGCAACGTCGGCATCAGTTGTGCCACGACACCCATTTGATTACTGTCCCACGCCTGCTTAATCTGCAGGTAACGTTGACGCTGGGCATCCAGGGAATCCGCCAATGTCGCGCCCGAAAATGCCGTCAGACACAGGCCCACAGCCCAAAACCGCCACTTGTCTACCTTGACCATACTGACTCTTTCCTCGCTAATGCTTATGTGTTGCCAGAGACGACGCCCCCCGTTGCCGCGCTACGCCAGCAGTCAACGGACGGGGAAATCGGCTCTCCGAGTGTTTCACGTCCTGTCGTGGAAAATCACCGTCATCACGCCAGAACAAAAGGGTGCGCTAAGCGACCGGCTCAGCCATCTATCATAGACAGCACGATTGCTTATCCATTCACTACTGTAGAAGAAGTTTATCGTCACGATGGGCTATAGGTAAAAAAGGTTTAC
The DNA here is from genome assembly GCF_058191755.1 of Serratia sp. CoH_122_TC_1. Taxonomy (NCBI): domain Bacteria; kingdom Pseudomonadati; phylum Pseudomonadota; class Gammaproteobacteria; order Enterobacterales; family Yersiniaceae; genus Serratia; species Serratia sp. CoH_122_TC_1. The sequence continues at coordinate 27,555 of NZ_JBXWLA010000009.1, read as the reverse complement.
CGTCGCTGACAAATAAAATAAAGCTGGCGGCAATTTCTGCCGTATTAATCATTTTGGCCAGGTGTTATCACTGAAAAATGACGCGCTCAGCCATTATTAATGACGACGTCGATAATAAGATGAAGTCATTTGAAATTATTAGCCACCATAGAATTCCACTGTCGGAACAACGAAAGAACGATGTTGCGCAAACCGCTGAATCCCTGACCTGCTGCACCAACTTTGCTGAAAACGCCTGGCAAACTCGGGTGCACGTTTTTATACTGTTAAAAAAAGATAAGATAATTCCGAGAAAACGGCACATAAAGCGCGCAACCGAGATATCTTATAATACAATCCGCGCCAATTATGGGTTAGATAGTGTTCATCAGGCAGTGCGATTGACAGTTTTCAGTAAGATAATTATCCCTTCAACCGGGTCAGGCTTCTCATTGTTACGTTGCCGCAACAGTGCGCGGACGTGGGCAGGAATGGCAGATGAAGATGGCGAATAATGCCGCGTTATTGGCAACCTGCGCAAAAAACTCATTTATGAGTTTCATTTGCGCACGTCTAAATTATGGTCGCTTATTGTCGCTGTTTCTTGCCACACTGCTGGTCTTTCCCAGTTTAGCCAGCCCCGAGACGGCCGATCCCTATAAAAATCGCACCCATGCTGTTACCACCGTGGTCGTTGGCATTATCAGCTACGCACGCTGGAACAGTGAACCCAACCCGATACGGTTATGCGTGACGGCGCCAACCCAGTATGACAAGGGCCTGTTCGATCCCATTCTACTGAGCGCCCCTCGGCCAATCAAAACTGAGCGTATTCCCTTCGATAGTCCACTGCTGAGCACCGGCTGTGATGTGATCTATCTGGGTAATGTCAGCGCCAGCCAAAAACAGAACTTTATGCAACGCATTAGCGGACGTTCCATTCTCAGCATCAGTGAGAACGACGGTGAATGTTCTGCCGGCAGCGCGTTTTGCCTGCAGATCGAAGGTGACACCGCCAGCTTTAAAGTGAACCTTGACGCACTGGCACGCAGCGGCGTACGTGTTCACCCTAACGTGCTTCAACTGGCACGCAAACAGGCGCCTCCGTTATGAAGTGGTTGCGCAAGAACAGATCGGGTCAATCACGACCTACGCTGGGCGGGGTGTTGCAACGCGTACATCTTGCACTGGCATTGATTGCTGTCGGCACCGCCGGGATTTTCCTGACGTTGGTCGCGCTGTTTGCGCTACGTGCCTATGCCAACCACAACTTGCACCTGATCGCGCGCTCCATCAGCTATACCGTCGAAGCTGCTGTCGTGTTTGAAGACCGCACCGCCGCACGCGAAGCGCTGGTGCTGATCGCCTCCAATGAGGAAGTGTCAGAAGCAAAAATCCTGAACAATAACGGCAAGGTGCTCGCCAGTTGGCGTCATCCTAAAGACGGTCCTTTACACGGTATGGAGCAAGTCGTCGCTCACTGGGCGCTACCGGAACCTGTGATCCTGCCGATTACACATGAAGGCAAAGTGGTCGGTAAAGTGTGGCTTAGCGGGCATGGGGGTAGCCTACTGCGCTTCCTGCTGCGCGGTATGGTGGGGATGCTCGCCTGTCTGGTGCTCAGTACGCTGTGCTCATTGGTTCTTTCCCGCCGCATGTTGTTAGGGATTGTCAGCTCATTGGACGATATTGCCAACGTGGCACATGCGGTGCGACGCGATCGTACATTTGGTCTGCGGGTGCCTTCTGCCCCCATTGCCGAACTGCATGAGTTGAGCAGTGACTTTAACGGCCTGCTCGACGAGCTGGAAGCCTGGCAAGCGCATCTGAAACAGGAAAATGACTCACTGACGCACCGGGCGACCCATGACAGCCTTACCGGTTTGCCAAACCGCGCGTTCTTTGAAGGCCGACTGAGCCGTGCGTTAGGAGACATTAAGCCAAAAGAAAAACTGGCGGTGCTGTTTATAGACGGCGACCGCTTCAAGGAAGTTAACGACAGCTACGGGCACGCCGCCGGCGACGTAGTACTGACCACCATTGCCGGGCGTATTCGCGCGCAACTGCGTGAAAGCGATCTGGTGGCACGTTTAGGAGGTGATGAGTTCGCCGTATTGTTGGCGCCGGTCCACACTACGGAAGATGTGCTGCAAATTGCCGATAACATTATCGACTGCATGACCCAACCGGTAATTTTGCCGAACAACGAGACGGTGATTTCCTCTCTGAGTATCGGTATTGCGCTTTACCCTGAACATGCGGTAACGCCTCAGGGGCTCTTGCACGAAGCTGACGATGCCATGTACCAGGCAAAACATCGTTATAACGGAGGCTGGCGGCTAGCAATACAGAAATAAAGCCCCGGCGATACCCAACATCATTGGCGTTGCATCAAGGCGGCCAGAACGTCAGACCCAAAGCACTGACTGAAGTCAGTGACTGGGGCGAGCGCTCGCAGCCAACACAGATGCAGCATCAAGAATGACGGGTATATAAAATAAAACTAGGGATTTGATTATGATACAGCAAACACTAAAACGCCGTTTTTCACTGCTGACGATGATGTTTATCGCCTTGTTAGCCCTTGCCGGCTGCCAGAGCAAACCGCAGGGCTTAACCCCTGAGCAAATTGCGCTGTTGCAGTCACAGGGATTCAAACTGACGGATAACGGCTGGGAATTTGGCCTGTCCGACAAAGTACTGTTTGGTAATAACGTCGGCAAGCTGAACCCGGAAAGCACCGAAACGGTACAAAAAATGGGTCGCGCACTGATGAGCGTTGGCATCACCCAATTCCGTCTGGACGGGCATACCGACAATTACGGTGAAGACAGCTATAACGATCAGCTGTCGCTGCGCCGTGCCGATGCCGTCGCCGACTTGCTGGCCAGCGTAGGCATTCCTCGCGCCAATATTGAAACGCGGGGTATGGGCAAGCGCGATCCTGTGGCCGATAACCGCACTTCCAGCGGTCGTGCGGAAAACCGCCGCGTCGCGATCGTCGTCACGCCTTAAGCAACCAATATGCGCCTTCACGGGCGCATAAAGAGTTATACTTGGCGATCGCGGAGTGATGTCTGGGATCCGCTTTCGAAACGGGCTACACTCCGCAGCCAGACATCCTATCTACCCCAAATAATTGGCGTTGCATCGCGACGGCAACTAAATGCATCCCCGGAGCGTACGCGTAGTCCGTGACAGGGGTAAATGCAGGCAGCCAACTAAGATGCAGCACCAAGTATGACGGGTATAAAAACTGATATAGAGAGGCTAGAGCAACGTGGCTCAATACGTCTATACCGTAATGAGCCTCTTTTTGTCACACCTGCCCAACACTGCTTATGTTATGTTTTTACTAGGTTTTTTATCTTTCTTGAAAAACTTACTCCAGCTCAGAAACACCCATTTTTGCACTATCCATGCCCCATTTATGCCCCATTAGCTCACTGAGCATTGAAAAAATCACTCACCCGAATATACTGTATAAAATTACAGTTAAATTTAGGGGCGTATAAATGTTCGTAGAGCTCGTGTTTGATAAACGAAATGTGGCAGAGCTACCTGGCGCAACAGAGATGATTAAGACCGAACTGACCAAACGGGTGCACGGTATCTTTCCTGCTGCTGACGTTCGTGTGAAGCCGATGCAGGCCAACAGCCTGAATACCGACGCCAGCAAAAGTGACAAAGAAAAACTGAACCGGATGCTGGAAGAAATGTTTGAAGAATCTGATCAATGGCTGGTAAGCGACAACTGAGGGGGCAATCATGCTTTACGTTGAAGTGACTATCGACAAGAAAAAACAACTACCCGCCGGCGCCGCTTCCGCATTGGCGGTCGAGCTAAACAAGCGGCTGCAGCGTAAATATCCTGATGCTGAAGCCACCGTTCGCATGGCCAGTATGGATGGGCTTTCAGTGCGTAACGGCACCACTGCCGACAGAGAAGTGATCGAAGAGATACTGCAGGAAACATGGGAAAGTGCGGATGACTGGTTTCAACCATGACTTAAGAGCCGGGCTATCCCGGCATCTTAAAGTTACGCTTCATCAGCAGTCGCTACTGGGTTGTCAAATTCTTCAAAAACCTCCAGCACCGGCATTTCAAGACGCAGGTCAATCCAGCGACCATCAGGGATGTCCATTGGGTCGCCAGCCACGATAGCAGCCGTATCAACATCAAAGCGGCGTTTGCTGACCTTCACATAGATTGTGCCATCCTTACCTGTGCTGGTTTCTACAAAGCATAGACGGTTGCCGTTAACGTCCTGGGGCACCTAAATGTTCCAGCCTTCCTCAGCGAAGCCCAACGATCCGGTAACCTTGTAGACACCGACAGAAACCCGCTCAGCGGTTACTCCATCAGCCTCACCGTTCACAGCCACACAGCCGGAAAGAGTGAAACCGTTCAGGTAATCATCTGGCATTTTTTCAGGTTCCCCGGAAAGCCTGGCGATCGGGGATGCAGCTTTCAGGAAGCCGTTACCATCCACCGTTACGTTATAATCAGTAAAGACCCGGCTTTCTTTAACTGTAGTGAGTCCACTTGGACCTGTTTTCTGCCATGTCGTACCCTTCACAATATCAATGCCAAACATTGCAGTTGGCGAACTACTAGCAAGGATTGTTATCGATGGCATGCTGTAAGCAGGCCCAACCATCCATAACTCCCAACGCGCTATATCTGAATTGTATATCGCGCCAAATCTCACGTCTGAGCCACCAGGGCCAATACCAGCAACCATCAGACCACGGGCATCAAGTGCCGATGCTGTAGCATTACGCGCTGAAAATTGGACCAGTTTTATATCCAGCCCGGGATTTCCATATGTTCTGCCAGCAGCTATTAACAAATGCACACCGGATACACCCGTTGTTGTCGCTGCAAGAGTAGCTAATTTTAGATACCCTTGGGCGCTACCGATCGTATTCACAACAGCAGGAATTACGACAGCTCGTGAACTTTCTTTAACAGCTCCCGCCAATGTTGCTGCTGCGTTATTCTCGCTTTGCTTTGCCGCCATAGCTGACGCAGCTGATTTGTCAGCAGACGCTGCTGCCTCCAAGCGCATGCGATCAACAGTTTGCACAATCTCCGGTGTGATGTCGCTTTCACCAGGGCGGCGCAGGAAGTCATTGAGCGTGCCGGGAAGGGAATCGGTATAAACTTCTATTGTGCCTACCCGTTCAGGCTGAGAACCATAAACAGACACAATGACTTCATATGCGCCAGGCTCCACGTTTAACGAATACAGGCCGCTGTCATTCGTCACGGACTGTGATTTTGCCAGGTTAAGCACCGTTGACGAGGTTTTAATTGATCGCATCGTAATGGTTACACCAGTACGAGGATCGCCATAAGGTCCTTTTAATACACCGCTGATTAACACCATTGTTTATTTCTCCATTAAAATAACTAAGCAGGAAGTGAAGGCCAATCAATATCAGGCGCGTTTGATACTTCTACCCTACTAAGATAAACACTGTAGGCCTCCCATTGATTAAGCTTTTCCTTTTCCTTATCCGTGGCAATACCAAGTTTTATAGCCCTGGACAGCATGACTATTTTAGATTCTGCATTAACAGCCAGTTCTTCTTTATTTTCCCTTGCTGTATTAATGGCATTTTCTTTCACAAGAGCCTCGTTAGTTACCCAAGAGTTACCGTCCCACTCATCAAATTTTGTTACCGGCATTTTAAATGTGTAGATATCGTCAAGTTCACCGAGAGTTTCAATAATAAACTCGCTTCCTGTTTCCTTTTCGTATGCACTCTTTCCACGAAAGTCGGCCACATACCCCCAGCCACTCAGCAAGCGAACAATCGCACACCCATCTTTTTCTTTAAGTGGTTCATCAATATATGAGTTAGCAGGTAATCCGCAATGAATTTGCACATTAACCTGTAACTGTCCAATTAGCTCTCTGGTATCAGGTGAACAAACATAAGCAGAGACCACACCTGATTCCGTAGCAAAACCGTTTTCATCAAAACTAACCATTATTAACCTCACGCAGCTCGAATAATGAAGTTAACAGCTATACTCTTTGGTGCTGTTTCCTCATCTTGATTATCGTTATATGTAGTTGCCATGTATGGCCAGCTTGAATTAAAAACATCACCCCAATCATAATATGAAGTATGAGCGAAGCCATTACCGATTATCGGGAATGTTTCTTTTTCACCAACAAAAGAATCCCCTGCTGGAGTATCTCTAATAAATGCCTTTCCAAACATATGTTTATGTTTCTTCAACCTATCATTAACGTATTGCAAAAGTGCCTGAGTTGGGTTTAACCCACGCCCCCGGTCATGCCCGCGCGGGAATACGCCCCTAAAATCAGGAAGCACGCCATTGGTAAATATCTTCGCCAACTTTGGGTAGACACTTTTATCAAATGCACTGCCATCACAAATTTTAAATCCGTCAGGTGGCGTTGCCAGCGGCCACATGCTGATAATACCCAGGGGGACATCTATCAAATCAACCTTACCAACCAACTTATCGTTTACGTTAGTCAAGCGCTCACTCAGCGCATTCCACGCAGGTCCTGTATATGTGCTGTTGTCGGGAAGTGTTATCGTTACATCACCGGTACCGCTGAATACCTGCTGCCAGTTGCGCTTATCCAACAGCAGTCCCCGCAAGGCCTCAGAGGTATAGGCGTGCGTCTGCGCAGTGATAGATACCATCGCCCCATAGGGGACCGGCGTCCAGGCCAGACCGTTGGCAGATGGACCGTCGAAGTTACGCACCAAGGTAAGCGCCGTGTTCGACTCCACCGACTTAACCCCAAGGGTGTAAACGGTCTGGCCTACTGTCACCACAATGAAGTCGTTGGCCTTGAGTTCGGTACTGAACGAAGTGCCGCTACCAGTAACCGCCGCCGAATTGTTTTTTAGGGTTATTGTGCCTGCTGGCATGGTGTTCTCCTGAATTTTGGCGACAAAAAACCCGGCGCGGTGGCCGGGTCATTTGGCATTGATGGACTGCTATTTATCGCAGGTGGTGATGGTGACGTGATTTTTTTAATCCAGTGTAATACAAGCGAGCCGCTTGCTTAATTATTCATTCCATTGATTTATCAAGGTTTCACAAACAGAATAAATGGTAAAAAGTATTTCGCCATGTTAAATTTATTTAATTGTGACCACAACACGGAAGGAGTGTGCTATGTCAAACCATTTCGAAATTATCGATAACTTCACGCTTGAAACTTCATGCGATGACGTAGAGTCTGTGGCTAGTGAGGTAACCGCATTGAAAATGGCAGTCGGTCTTTTTTTTCGCTCCCTACCAGATGAACACAAAATTGCTCATCTAAATACACTTGAAAGCTTTGACCACGAAGATATGAGAAGACTCGCTACATTCCTGCGGCAATTTATGAACACTCAAAAATCTGCAAGTGCCACAGACTCTATTAATTAGCGATTTTCACCTTTGAACACAATCTTGAGGGGCACATCTTTCTTTGCCTCTCCTTTCATAAATTTCCAGTTTTTCACCTGACTGTCTACAGACCTGTCGAATACATATTTTGGCTCTGACTTTATGATTCTTATATGTTCAACAACTCCTGAATCGCTAATGTCATATATTATTTCCACAAAGCCTGAAAAGTTAAGATCTAAAGCTCTTTTTGGATATTCAATTTTATTTTCCACACTATTAGATGCAGTCGATATCAGAAGGAGTGTGAGAATCATAATGAACCTCATAATTTTCAACCTTTAGTTTTAAGTTAAAATTCAAAAAAAACAATCATATCACTCTAGATTAGGAAGCACTGCATACGGAATTCTCAAACCATACGGGCGCATTGTTTTCTCCCAAGCGTTCTGGTTTTTACTTATCCATTGGCATGATAAAGCACCACCGATAAACCGGAAGAAAAGCCCGCTATATCCTGTAACTTCTCCATCGTAGGAAATATTACCAGGCGCATTACTTGCCAGTAACCATGTGTTTTCACCAATTACTTGTGTATATGCGTTGTTATCCAGATCAAAATTTTTTGGAATGTCAAAGAAGCCAATAATTCGTGGTATTTTTGCCGCATGTACGACAGACCAAACCAAATCACCAGCGGCATTGAATACATCCCTGTAACCACTTTCTACTGGCATATCGCTACGTGTTCTAGCCATCCTACCTGGATTTACAGTCATCAGATCCGTATCGCCGAAAATCATTTTTGCACCACTATTTGGCTTGAACCATCGGAGGCTATCGTTTATAGGAAAACGATTGGATACATATCCCATATCCGAACTATTACCGATTGTTGTTGATATTTGATAAAAACCAACGTCTGAGATACCACTATATATCATACTATCTTGATAATAAGTCCCCTTATAGTTTGAATCAATCATAAGGGCACCATGTTCATTCCAATACTGAAAACCACTCACCTATCCCTCCTTACAGAAAACTGAACACGTCTATAGTTACCGTTACAGCCTGATAGAATCCGGGGTCTATACAGTACAGCCGCACACCACCATCATATGCACGAGTCATGTAACGGTCCGGGGGTTGGGAAGTATTGCTGGTTGATATAATAACTCCAAATGAACCACTTTCAGTGGCCCCCGGATAAGGGGCTGTTGTTTGAAAGGATTGTGCAGGCATGGATATCTGCACCCTTCCAATATAACGAGTATTATAGTCTCCGAGATCTACAATTAATTTTCCGTTTGCATCCCAGCACTGAATTCCACCCGCCATAATCTCACCTCACCTCACCAAAGCCCAGAGCGCATACGAAGCGTGCCATTAGAATCAAAAATTTGCTCAAGCGTATTAGTGATAACTTTTCTACCGGCGCCATTACTACCGTTAATTTCAAAAACACCGGATTTATTGAGTTGCCATCCCATTCTGCCAGCAACATAGTCATTAGACTGAATGTAATCGCCAATCATCGCGTTCTGTATCCAGCCCTTGCCGATAAACGCTTGGCTGATAAGCACCTGCCCATCCTTGATGATGAACGGCGAGTAATAGCTACCGTTGCTGCCACTGATCACCACAAACTGGTTAGCGTTAACGGCTACGCGTGTAACAACCTGCGTACCGTTGACTGTCACGGCAACCGCCAGACCGGCATCGTAGTTCGTTCCGTTATACTTGATACCCGTCTTCAACGTCCAAATCGCCGAGCCGCCGGAAGCGTCGGTATAGGCCGTCATTTTTTCCTGTATCGCAGCTTCCTGCTCGTTAAATTTGGACGTAACGTCAGTTTCTAACTGCGCAACCGAGCTTTCAGCGTCGGCGGCCACTTTCTGCGCCTGGATGATCCCGGCCCGGTTCTCGCCGTAGTTGGCCCACTGCTGGTTAGCGGTACCGTATTCCGCCAGCACGTTCTGCAAAATGGCTTCCGGGTTGGTTTTCAGCGGATCAAGCAGCGCCTTGCCGTCCTCCGAGTTCAGGTAATCATCAACCACAGAGCCGATCAGCTCGTCAGCATCAACGTTGGACATGCCCGCGACAAATGGCGTCCAGTCGCCCTTGTTGCCGATGCGATCCACTAGCCGGGCTCGATACCAACGGCGCACGCCCGCCGGCATTGGGCCATGCTGATAGCTCACCCCCGGGTAGGGAACATTGGCCAGCAACAGTGGGTTCTGGCCATCGGCGGTGGTCGCCTGCTCTATCTCGGTGTAGGCTGTATCGCCAGCACCAGAGGGGAATCCCCAGGTAACATCAATCGCCCAGACGACGTTATCACTGGCCATAAGATTAACCGGCGTGCCGGGTTTACCCACTTTACCGCTGAGTGTGGTTGAATCAGCATACCCCCAGGGAGAAGAGACATTGACCGCATTCATGGCGCGTACGCGCACGTCGTACACCCCAGAGTAAATCCCCTGGACTGTAAAACCCTGCGCACTGGTGCGCCCTATGTTCACCCAGTCGCCCTTATCCTTGCGCCACTGGGCCAGATAATCGATAGCGCCCTCAACACGCTCCCAGGTCACCTGCATTGAGGCCACCGTCAGCCCTTGCGCCTGATGATCAACTTCGGCGATAACGATATTCTTAGGTGCTGACATAACGTTAGGTGGCGTGACCGAAATCGGCGGCGGGTCGATGCGCACACCGTCATCGATATAGCGGTACTTGTTGGGGTCATGCTGAACACCGGCGATCGTGAATGTGCCGTCATCGTTTGCTGAGATCGACGTCACGCGGAAATACTGGATCGCCAATTTGTCACTGTCGATACACCACACCGCGCCCGCTACAGGAGTTTGCCGGTATGCCGTTGCGACGGTTACCGTCTTTTTGTCAGCGCTGATCGCGCTGATTGTGCGACTTTGGGCGGTACCATCGGGAAGGTTTACCACCAGGCGATCGCCAACGGCATAGTCAGCCGGACGGTCAACGGTAATTTTCAGTCCAGCAACCCGGCTGATACGGCCACCATTCTCTTTTCCCGCACGGAAGGGGTCGGCAACACCAATGATTTCTGCCGGCAGCGGGATATAACCATCCAGTCCAACACCAAATGAAATCGAGCCGTCTTTGGCATTGGACAAAATAGCCCATCGCCCTCTGCGGTGCGCCTCACTTTGCGAAGTGCAACCGATCGCTGTCAGCTGCATCTGATTCGCGTTGTAACGTTCCACAAGCTCTGAATCGTATACAGACTCAATCGTATCCGAATAATGATTGATGGGGTCCGAGTAGGAAACATTGCAAGAGGTAAACCGGTTTTTATACGAGCCGCCAGCATAGGTGAAATCACCGTTAACGACATTTGAAACGTGGTAGACATAATCAACATCATCTTGCGGCACATCGGCATTAACATAAATCTGGTCATTCCCCCAGAAAGTGATGCCGCGAAATACCGCCGCGAGGTCACGCAATACGGTGTATGCGTCCTGCTGATTTTGGATAAAAACATTACAGACAAAGCGCGGTTCTTTCCCACCGGCACCGTTAGACACCATTTCATCGCAGTATGCGGCGATGCTGTATAGCTGCCATTTGTCGATCATGCTGGCATCGACGCGCCCACCCATACCGTAAATTTCATCCAACACCAGATCGTAAAAAATCCAGGCAGGATTGTTGCTGTAGGCCAGCTTGAAATCGCCGAGCCACGCCCCGCTGTATGTCCTTGTACTCGGGTTATAATTGTCCGGCACGCGGATTAATTTGCCCTTTGGCTTGCAGGTTGTCTTCGGCACGCTGCCGTTAAACTGGCTGGAATCGAGCTCGACATACAACAATGCAGTGTTGGGGTAACGCAGTTTGCTGTCGATGACCTCCGCGAATGAAGCTATCTTGAACGCGTTGATGAGTTTTGTCGAAGTTGAATCAGGCGTAATGCGGCGGACGCGAATGGCCCAACCCGTCGTGGATTTTGGCAAATCAATACGGTGATCGCGTTGATACTCTGACGTAGTTTTACCATCAAACTTACCATTAACGACGTTCTGATATGCGTCGCCATCCGTTGATAGGTCGATCGCGTATTCGGTGACAGTGCCGACCATATCCCCATTATCCTTGTACTGATACTGGATAGGCAGACTGAGTTTAATGCGTACAGCATCCAGGCTGAGATTTGAGAAGTTCCTTACCCAAGGGGCGTTTTCCTTAACCTCAATGCCTACCGTCGATTCATTGTCTATTTCCGGCAAGCCCTGGATATACGCTTGATCCTGAGTGCCTTTGCGAAACTCCCATTTAACGCCGGTAAAGTTATAATTTCCTGCATCGTCAGCAAGTGGCGTATTGTTTAGATAGATTTGCTGCGCCGTGAGGTCACCTTGAATTTCTCCCTCAGACAGGGCGATAACCATTTTCAGCTTGGCAACTGACAGCAAGTCATCGGGTTGTTCTACCGGAGTATGTGGGCTTCCACCGCCACCTTTACGGCCGCTGATAACCGTTTGCCTTTCAAGTAGTCTCATTTTTCACCCATAAAAAAAGCTGCCAAGAGGCAGCCATAAACCATTTCAACCCGTGGTTACTGTTGATCGCTAGAGAAAATACCGGCACTGATAATGGCGCCGCCGATCTCCCGTTCGCCATAAAGCAGTGGTACCGGGTAACCCATTGCAACGGTATTCACCGGCGCACCAAAAGCATAGTTAGGCTTATTGTCCGTACTGGAGGATGCGCCTATATTCATGCTTGGCTGCGGCGTCAGAAGTTGTACAACGCCCCCAAGCATCATGCTGATACCTATCCCCGTTAATACCGATGTCGCTGAAATTGTGGCGGCTGACATTGCGGCCCCCCACGCTGCCAACGATGCGCCTGCAGTGAAGAACGCAGCGACCAGGGCAACAGCGCCGATGACAACTTGCAGCATCCCACCACGCTTAGCGCCTTCGATTATGGGCGTGATCACGAATTCACCCGCACCTTTTGCCATATCAAATTCTTCAATGCCGATATTTTCCCGACCACTGAAAAAAGCGAACCGAATGCCATCGAGATGCGCTGTTGACATGTATTTTTTAAACCCTGGAATAGTGGCGCACATGGCCCGCAACGCCTCTCGCAAATCCGTAACAGCATACTCATGGTGACGGCCAAACTTCTTTCCCATCGATCCTCTGAGCGTGATTTTTTTACGCATGGAAGAGCTCCTTATGTCGAACAATCCGAACGGTGCGATCACGATAATATTTACCGTAATGCACCCTCGCCGAAAGGTTGCCGAAATTGTGGTGCAGGATGGTATTATCTCCGAGATAAATAGCTGCATGATTGGTCACCGGTGCGCTGATCTGCATCATGACCATATCCCCGGGGCGAATGGCATCGCGGGAGACTTCAATAAACCCTTCGGCCTGCCAGTTGTCGTCATAGATGTTTTCTTTGCCGTCGATCCACCATTCGCGCGGCACAGAGTAATTTTTCAAGGTGATGCCGTGATGTTGGCGGAAATAATCCATGATTAGCGTCCAGCAGTCGGCATAACCCAACACCCAACGACGGCCGACAAGCTCGCGCTCACCTCGCGGTGATACCGTGCAAAAATCACCGTCTGGCCAGGACATAATCCCCCACTCAATACCCGAATGATCGCACTGTATCCGGTCAAATTCTGACGGGATCAGCTGTACGACATCCGGGTGAGAATGCACAATCATTATGATTTCGCCTTGCTCTTCAGCTACAGCATAATCAGCAGGCGAAAGCGTAAAGTTCTCGGTAGGTTTTTCTGAGATATTGCGGCATGGGATATAACGCTGGTTTCGCCCGGTATCAATGATGACTCCGCAAGCCTCATTCGGATACTCCGCGCCAACATGTTGCCGTATGGCATCCGTCAATTTTTTTCGCATGATTACTTCCCTTGCAAATTTGCTGCGGGGAACCCCCCGTAGGGCAGCGGGTTCTCTTTGCCATGCCTGTCTTCACAGTCCCTCATGCGACCGCCGCAAACATCCTTCGAAGGATCATCCGTCGGTGTGCCGTCTTTCAGGAAATACCGCGTGCCGTTGTAATCGCACCCCGTACCTGTGCGGTACCAACCACGCATACACCAGGTACAAACCGGGGTGATCTGCCGCGTTGGCAATTGCAAATTCTGAATATCGAAAGGGGTACACAGCTCGAAATCAACCTGGCCACGCGTCTCTGCTTTTTTGGCGTTAATGTAGTAAAGCTGCACCCGTTCTTCAGTCGGCATTGCGCCTGGGTTGCCTGCTTTCCAGTTGGCGGCATCGAGATACTTCGCCATCGTGGTACGGATACGCACCTTTGCTTGCACCATATCGTCGTAGGCCAGGCATAGCGATGTAACGTAGTTGCCGACGTTGCCGATCGACAGCGTTGGTGTCGGCTGTGAGCCGGTACTCGTCAACTCGGCCCCCTTATACTCATACGGGTGCGGGTCGTATTCGTTCCCCTGCCAGATAATCGATGGCATATTTTCGGCCGCAAACGACGCCCAGCCATCAGCCGGAATATTATGTGCATGGAATCGCAGGACACGATCCATACCAAAAGCAGTGCCATCGACTTCGATTAACTGGATTAACTCGCCGGGCTCCAAAGACTGCAAATCTTGCGTTAAGCTCATATTCCCCCCACAAAAAAACCACCTCTCGGTGGCTTCTCTATTTTTGGTGATGCAGTTAGAGCACTATTAAGGTGCAAAAGCCTGTTCAAACGTAAATGTAATATCAACGAACATGCCATTAATAAACTTGGGTTTTATAGAATCAGACTTCACTCGGTAAAGTTTTTTCTCACCCCACGGATTCGTCCACCAAAAAGACTGAATAGCATGGGATTTTAAAAAATCTCTCACAACTGAAATATTGATACTTTCACCATTACAGGATAATGACCATGTTTCCACCGCCGCATTTAGCCCGGAACTGGCCACTTGCTTATAACCATCACCAAACTGAACCTGGATTATTGAAATATTAATATCTTCACTGGCTTGAAGCCTCACAGGCCAATTAAACGTATCAATAGTCATGCGTCACCATTATTAACGATAGAGTAACCCACCGGGCGATATTTCCTTTTTAAGACGTTCTGAAATTGTTGTTTGGATAATTGACTGTAATAACCTTGCCGTGTTCCCTGTATTGGCGTTGTTAGTGTCGCCGGATGAAACCTCCTGTGTAATCGATACCGGCGCATTAACTTCTATGGTCGTCGTTCCAGAGCGAGAAGACTCAGACGGTAAAGCACGCACACCCAGTGAACCGTCTGCGCCTCGTTTGAGTGGCATGATGGCTTCCGGTCCCGCTTCGCCCATCAAGCCAGCCCCTTTGGCAAACGCAAACGTTGTGGGTTGGCTTACCACCTGGCCGCTGTAGGCACTCAGGGAGGGCGAGGAATAAACGCCGCCTTTGGCATTCGCGAACATTGGAACGGTCCCAGGATTGTTGCCGCCACCTGCTGTGCCCCCGCCAAAACTCATAAATGACGAGAGAATAGTTTTTGTCAGTAGCGCCTGAACCGCCATCTCAATCAGGTTTTGAACAATGGACTGCGTGAGGGAGGAAAACAGCCCCACCATGCTGTCTTTAAAGGTTTGGGTACCGGTAAGCAATCCGGTCAGCATGTTGGTGGAGCGTTCCCGCATCGTGTCCACCAGCCCGAGTTGCAGCTTATTAAGCTGGCTCTGCCCGGCATACAGGTTCATTGCCTGCTGATATTGTGCGTCAGTTGATTCCCGTGTTGCCGCCTGCATCAACTGCTCATAACGCTGCTTGTCGATGTACCCTTGCTGGTAGTACGCCTGATATTGCGCCTGCTGCTGCGCCAATTGGTTGCTCAACTGAACAGAGGGATCAACGTCCCCGGCGATGTTCTGCCGTGGTGCCGCAATGGCATCCGCCTCTGCCTTTAACCTCTCGCGGGCCATATCTTGCTGCAGGGTGTGCCGGGCGACCAGGTAATCACGTTCCGTCAGCAAACGTGCGTCATACAGCGCTTTCAGCTCTCTGCTGGTTTCCTGCTCCTTACGTACTGTCGCCTGACCCGGCGCATACTGCTCAGCCAGCTCTAACCGTTGTCGCTGGTAGTTCTCGGCATTCAGAGACATGACGCGTTGTACATCTGCCTGACTGGCGCCGGCAGCTTTAGCCGTGGCGATCAGTTTGGCCTGTGAGTTCCGTTCTTCCAGGTCAATTTTGGCAAGGCTGGTTGAGTGGGCAACCTCAATTTCCTGACGCAGTTGCTGATATTGCTTCAGCGTCTGCTGACCTTTTTTATCTGCCTTGGCCGGGTCTTCACCACCCCATGGGCTTTCAACCGACGAACCTGCTGCTCCCACCCTCGCAATGGCATTGTTAACCACGTTAGCGTCAGCAATACCACTCAGCATCATCTCGCTGAACCCAGATTTAACATAGTCCTGAGCGGCTTTAACTCGACCCATAGAGTCAGTCAGCGTTACGAGCCCTGCCTGAGCATTCTCCAAATCTGCAACCGCTCGTTTACGGTTGCCTTCAACACCTTGCGCTTGCCCGAAAGGGTCAAATCCTTTGAGGCTACTCAGCCGACTGTCTGCGTCAATGATTTCCTTTTTCAGCTGGTTAACCTGGGTAACCTGGTTTTTGTACTGATCATCCAAATCGAGCGCTTTAACATCCAACTGCTTTGACGACATCGCCACAAGCGCCTGTGTTGTTTCCTGAACGGCATCTTTAAGGTTCAAGGCAGACTGTCGAGCCAGCTTGTTCTGCTCATGGAAATACAGTATTGCAGAACCAGCCAGCATCGCTGCCCCGAAAGGCCCACCAATCAACCCCAATGCGCCACGGGCAAGCCCGGTAGCCACCGATGCTGCACGGGCTGACACTGACAGGCGTTTATTTGCCGCATCCAGTTGATTCTTGCCAACCGTGGCCGCGCGCGTCGCCTCGGTTTCTTCCCTGATCAACCGGTTATAATCAGCGGTATAACTGACGTTCAGGCCGTATTGCTTGGCCGTTTTTTCCATCGCACGAACGCGGCCGAATTCGGCGTTGTTTTGCAGCAAGGTGGCGTTGGCACTGTCAATCGTCTTCTGTGCCATACGGGCCTGATCCAGCGCAGCAGATTTAACAGCGGCCTGCTGATCGCGCCATGCCCCGATGCTTTCACGGATACCGGCGGTTAGCTTGGTGGACATCACCGGGATCAGCGTATACAACGCCACGCTGGCCACCATGTTGAAGTTATCCGCCAGGCCGTTAATAGCCTCGGTCACACTCTGTACGCCGGTACGCAATGGGCCGCCGCTGGCTTGCCCGACTTTGATGATCAACCCTTCAAAAGCACTGGTCAGCCCCATCAGATCGCCGTTCAGGTTGTTGACGCGCGTCGCGGCCTGTTCGTGCGCTGTCTGGGTACCGGTCAGGGACTTTGTCAGGTCATCCAGCTTGCTGCGGTTACTCACCAGAATCGACGCGGCGTTAATATTCTCCAGGCCAAACAGCTTGACCGCCTGCGCCGTGGAGAGGTTTTTCTTCGACAGGTTTTCCAGCGCGGTGCTTAGCCCCACAACGGAAGGTTTGAGCGTTTTATCCGTGCCTTTTTCAAGGTTGAGGATAACGTTACGCAACCCGGTGCCTGCCTCACCGCCTTTAATTTCACGCTCTGCCAATACCTGGATCGCTGCGTTCAACTGCTCAAAGCCGATCCCGGCCTGCGCCGCTGCCACACCACCATTCTTTATCGCGGCTGCCGTATCGGCAATTTCAGACGAGCCATACTTAGCCCCAGCGGCCAAAACGTTAATGTAGCGGTCAGCCTGGCTGGCGCTGGCGCCAAACTGGTTAAGCGAAAGGGCCAACGTCTTTGTCGCATCCGGCAACGTGGTACCCGCCGCCTGTGCCAAAATCAGCGCACTGTTGGTCGCAGTAGTCAGCCCGTCCGCCATTTTCAGCAGTTCCGGCTTGGCACTGGCCATCAGCTTTAACGCTTCCGCCGCCTGGCTGGCACTGTACTCGGTGGTGCGCCCCATCTGCTGCGCGGCTTCATCGAATTGTTTCAGCTGCGCACCGGTAGCACCGGTGATCGCGGAAAGGTCAGACAGTGCCTGACCATACTGCCGTGTGGTGGTAATAATGCTTCCCAGCGAGAACCCCAGGCCTGCAACGCCAGCCAAACCCGCCAGCGTCCCTTTCAGGCTGCTGACCGTTTGGCCGACACGCTGATAAGCCTCATCGGTCTTTTTCGCATCCTGCTGGGCTTGGCGGTTAAACTTGCCGGATTGATCGCCGGCAGTGCGGTACGCCGCCACCAGCTTGTTTCTAAAATTGGCGTCATTCAGGTACAACCCGACCGCCAACGATGCTACATCAGCCATTTCCAAGCACTCGCATAACGTCAGCACACTGCGCATCAAGGGTACTTTGCACAGGCTGAGCGGGTTGAAGAACAGGAGCATCCTCCGCAGGGTCGGCAGTAATGCCCTGCAGCTTGAAGTATGCCCGCCAATGATTCAGAACTTGCGCCGGCAACGCGGCGATTTTGCGAGGGTCAGACTCACCCCAACGGTCAGCCAGTTGAAAAATCAGCATCAGCCAGGGTGAGTCAGTCAGTTTTTTTCCGCGTCTTCCAGCGTGCCGACGGCATGACGTTTGACAGTGCTGATGGCTTCAACCAGAGTTGGGTTGTCGTGGGCCTTCAACAGTTCATCCACGCTGGGTAACGCACTAGCTGGAATGCGCTTACCGTCCGGCGTCATAAAACAGGACAGCAGCAATTCAACATTGAGGCGGGCGGCCTTATTCATATCACCGGCCTCGATAGCGTCTTTCATGCCATCTTCATTATCCTGCAGCTCGGATGCCTTCAGGCGGCGGATGAAGGTTTTAGCACCAAACATCGGCACTTCAAGCACGTGGTCGTCAGATTTCAGCAGTGCTGCCTTGAGCGCCTTCAGATCGTATTTCTCGGTCATCGATTTTCCTTACTTAACGGTTACGGTAGCTGCTGCGCTGTTGAGGGTGTCAGCACGTTCTGCGGACAGCTCCACACGATATGTACCGGCATCAGCCGCCACAACAGAGTTTTTGGTATAGGTGGCAGCGGTGGCGCCGCTAATGTTGGTACCGTTCTTCTGCCATTGGAATTTAACGGGCTTGCCGTTACTGGAGGTAGCCGCAACAGTCAGGGACAAATTGCCCCCGACCGCCAAATCAGCGTTTTTCGGCTGGGTAGTCACGCTGATCACACCTTTGGGGCTACGGCTCCCCATGTGTTGTTGTTCTGCTTGCCTTGCACCGTGATCTGAATGACCTCGCTCGCTGGCGCGGTGATCTCATTCATTTTCCAGCCAGACAGCGAAAGGATGGAGGTTGAGGTGCGTCCGTTCGGCAGCTCAACATAGAACTGCACGGTTTCGCGATTGTCCGCAGCAGTCAGGAACGCCGCAAAATCGGTATTGCTTGGATCGTCAATAAACCCAATGGATTTTTCAGCCCCTTCGGGCAGATCGGAAATAAATTGCTTGGTCGTGTCGATCAGCGTGGTGCAATCGACAAAACTGCCTGTTTGCCCCATCTCACCGACCGCCTTACAGTTGGTCAGCGCTTTCATGGCAGCAGCGGCCGCTCCAATGGGTCCCCATTTCACAATAGTGCCCGCCGGCAGCATGGCGTACTCTGGCGAAGTTTTATCAGCCATAATGTCTCTCTCTTAATGATTGTGGCAGCGGTCGCTACCGGTTTTCGATGCCGTAGCGGATTTCTGCCGCCAGGATGCGTAATACTTGGGTTTTGTTGTAGTCCAATGCAGGGCGGATAAACGGATCGGCAACTTGTTTCACCGTGCCGAATTCCTGCGCCAGCGCCTTCATTTGGTGTGCCTTGCTGGGGCCGACACGCAGTGTGACTTGTGCGCGGCCTCGGGTGGTCGAGCGGATAGTAATGCTGTCACGCATATGCGGGCCGGAGGCCGTTTCGTCATATCCAGCGTGCTGCTGCATATCCTCCAACACCGGCACCAGGGCGGCGCGACCTGCATCACGCAGAATTTTTGTTGAGACGTCCCGGCCCAGCGCTTCCAACTGACGCGCCAATTCATCCATACCCGTGATATTGATACCTATCATGCGGCGTCCTCCGGGTAACAGATGATGTAATCGCGTACCAGTCGGTACTGGATGCTGTTGTTGGTCAGCGTGGTCGCACCTTGCAACATGGTGCCGCGTGTCACCGTCTGAACCGGCCAGCGGCCAATGTGCCCATGCTGGATGCCTTCCCAATCGACGCAGATAGCCTTATCCAACTCAAGCAGGCGGGCGTAATCGTCGATCACGTACAGCGAAACCTGGAAGCGGCCTTGCACCAGCGCGGTGCTGGCCAGCCCGGTATCAAATTTAGGGTCGGTGATTTTTTGGTATGTCACCCCTTCCTGCTCTGGATCGGGCAACAATAGCGGGTACGCAGGCAGGCTGGTTAATACCTCCAGCGCCGCTTTGATTTCATACTCGATCATGACGAATATCAGCCTCCGCCGTAATTAACAGCCGGTCTCGCTGTGAACGGTCAGGGGCTCGCACGGTAAAAATTCGCTTTTGAAAAACCACCTGCCAGTCAACGGTGATTTCATCACGCGGGCGGAGCGTGAACAGCATGGTTTCCACCACCTGCCCTTGCTCACCGGTACGAATTTTCCGGTTGGAGATCGGCTCCGCATCCGCCCAAACTTCGGCGACAAACTCGTAGGATTTTACCGAGCCGCCGGTGCGATCGTCCCGGACAACGATCGGGCGCAACAACCTGATGCGGTTATTTAGTTTTCCTGCCTTCATGTTCCCGGCCTCTTTCGCTTTCCCTTCAACAAGTCGTAGAACCCCAGCGGCGCCTGATACAGTTTCTCTTCAGAGGTTGTTTCGCGATTTTCATACCAGTGACCAACCGCCAGCATGATCGCCAGCTTGACCTTACCGGCAATCACAACGCCCTCATCAACATCTTCCGGGACGCGTTCGTCAAACAGCGGCAGATTTAAGTATTCCTGCGCAAGGTCCTTCGCCGCATCGGCATAAATGGTCAGCAGTCCATCTTCTGTATCGCTGTCAATTCGGCATTGAAGGCGCAGCTCATCAAGTGATGGCGTCATATTGACCTCACAAAAAAGGCGGCCGGAGCCGCCTGATATCGCTTATTTGCCTGCCGGCGCCGCCCCCATCTTGAGCAGCTTCACCGAGTTGCTGTCCACCATCATCGACCCTACACGCTTGGTGGTGTAGAACCCCACAAACGGCTTTTTGGTGTACGGGTCGCGCAGCATGCGCACGCCGATACGATCCAGAATGGTGAAGCAACGTTTGAAGTTGCCAAAACCGATTGGCGTCCCGTCACCGGCGATATCCGGGAACTGCTCATTCTCGGCAATGCCGTAGCTCAGCAGCGAAGACGGCTGGCCGAGCTGCAGGCCTGGCTGCCATAGATAGTTGCCCTGGCTGTCTTTCAGCGTGCGGACGGTGAACAGCGTGCTGTTGTTCATCATCCAGCGAGCGCCCGAGCGGTAAGGCTTACGCAAGGTATAAACCAACTTCACGATTTCATCGGCAGTGATCGCGTCTGGCTTGCCGGCCAGCAGGTGCTGCAGCTTGCCCCAATCGCGCTCCTTGTCGTCTTTGATGTCACTGCCATAGGCCAGCAGCCCTTTCGGCTTTTTGTCTCCGTCGCCGTTGGTGAAGGCGATTTCTTCCTGCTCGGAAAACTCCTGAGTCAGCTCAGAGACAATGAAGTTTTCCACATCGAAAAACGCATCATCCAGCATTGTCTGCGTGGCCATTGGGTTACCGTAGATTTCACCCCATACCGGCTCAATAACTGCCAGCTTGGAGGTCTTGGTTTCCGGGCGCGCGTCGGTTTCACCCACCCAGCCGCTGTTAGTGCCGCCCTGGTTCACCAGTTTTTTATAGTTCGGCGTGCCCATAGTAATAACGGTACACTCGGCACGCATGACCACCTCATCTTTCAGCGCGCTGATAATGTTGCGGTCCAGCTCCTCCGGCACCGCGTAACCACCATCCGGATCGGTGGTCGTCTGCATGGCTTTCTGTTCAAGTTCCGCCAGCCCATCATCCTTGCCTTTGCGGACGAACTGAAGCCAGCCGGCCTTGTGTTCCGTCGCGGCTTTGGAGTCTTTGCCACCGCCGGGACGTTTGACGGCCGCCAGCTCTTCTTCCAACTGAGATTTCAGATTATCCAGTTCGGACAATTTCCCGTTCAGGGTGTCCACGGTTTCGGACAGCTTGCCCTTTTCCGCTTCGATCGCGTCCAGGCGCTTATCGTTCTTTTTGGTGAACTCTTCAAAGTTACCTTTCAGTTCCTGCGCGACCTGTTCAACGTCTTTAATATCAACGGCCATAGTATTTCTCCAGATTCAGAATGTTATTGATTTCAAAATGGTTAAAGCAGCACCCACATCACCAGCATCACGCTGAGACAAGGCGCCGTATCCCTCGGCCATAAACGCTTTGGCCTGAGAGCGAGAAAGCCCAACATCGCGCAGGACTCTTTCAATACTTTTCGGGGACGGGGTTTCCCCACGGGCAAACGCAGATTTCACATCGCTGATGCGGGCCTCGTCGTTGGCGGGGAACGTCACGAGACTGACCTCCCAGAGATCCAGCTCTTTGAGCATCCAGGCCTCTTTTGCCCTGTCGTATTCCCAATCCTTCAGCATGTACCCAATAGAAAGGCCGGTTATGGAACCGGCCTTCATGTGGGCATGAGCGCGTTTGGCGAGAGGGTCATCATCGATCAGCAACCGACCTTTGATGTATAAACCCACATCATCTTCCTGCATTTCGGCATAGACGCCGATCGGCTCATCCATCTTGTGCTGCCACAGCATGGCAGGCCAGGCGCCCTTTTCTTTCCATTGAGCCAGTGAATTGCTGAACGCACCGGGCACCACGATATCGTCATAACTGTCTTTCACACCGAAAACCGAGCCATAGCCTTCAAACTCGCCAGACTCACTGACAGACTTGATTTTCAATGGAATATCCAGCCGCTGCTTAGTCATCGGCATTGTTGCTTTCCTCAGTTGGCTTTTTCTTGTCACTGGCCGGCGGCTTGGTGGTCATATTCATCGGCGTCAGATAAATATCGCCCCCCTCTCTTGGGTTAAGTTCTTCCAGGTCGCGGCACTCATTGGGGGAATAAATACCCCAGTTAATCCCCGTGGCGTATGCCTCAAACCGTGATTGCATATCCCCGCGCAGCAATGCGCCGGCGTTGAATTTTGCGTAAAAACGGCCCTGCGAGGTGGGCTTTACCAGGCCAACGTTAATTCGCTGTTCGATACGCGTAAGATACGGGACCAGGGAGTAGTTGATGAAACCGATCCCCAGGTTCTCAATATTGTTAAAAGTCGCCCGGTCGGTGTTTTGCACCATATGAAGCGGCACGCGGTAAATGCGGCAAATCTCTTCCAGTTGGAATTTACGAGTTTCGAGAAACTGCGCGTCTTCTGCGCTGAGGCTGATTGAGTTCCATTTCAACCCCATCTCAAGGATCATGGGGCGATGGGCATTGGCCAGTCCTTGATGCCGTGATTCAAAATCATTTTTCAAGCGATTAAATGCATCGTCACTTAATGCATTATCCGTTTGAAGCACACCGCTAGTGACCGCACCATTGCCGAACAGACGGGAACCATGTTCCTCGGTCGCCATCCCCAGCCCGATCGCCTGCCGGGCATAGGCGATCGGACTTAATCCGTTCAAGCCATCCAGCGTAAAGATACGCACATGCCAGATATCATCCTGGGTCAGCGTGTCGCTGGTGCCGTCAGGAAAGGTAACCTGATAAACCGGGTTCCAATCGGAACCCAGTCGGGGGACAACGCTGCCAGGATCAAGCGGCAATAATTCGACCACTTCACCTAACGCCTTGACCTTATAGGCATAAAAGTTACCACGCAGGCACAGACACCCAACCAGCATCTCCCAGAACTCCTGAGGGGTCATGTAGCCATTGGGTTTAACTGACAGTAGTTTATGCAGACGCTCTTTCACCGCGCGCCGATTTCCCCGATCGAGCTGCTCAAAGAGACCGCAGGGCAACATGCCCACCGATTCCGCCAGCACGCGAACGCAACTGAAAACGGAGGTCAGCTGCATTGACAGTTGCGGACTGATACGCCGGCCGGTGTAAGTGTCGTAGGACAACCCGACCATTTCAGCTATGTCTTGCGAAGTAACCGGCTTATCCCCCGACTTTTGAAACATTCCGGGAAAAAACATCAGTCCTCCTTATCCGGCTTTACCGGATTGCGTCCTATCATGCTGGACACAAGCCAGGACCAAAGGAGGCATAGCAGCCCGGCGGTCATGAAGCCTGCCGGCGGATAGATGAGCCAAACGCCGTAGGTGAGCAACACGGCGCCGGCCACACCCACCAGCACCGACAACACGCTGATAAAATGCAAAACCCGCATGGGGCGACCTCCATTAAAGTGAGCGCAGACCGTGAGTTTCGATATGCGTTGAAAGGCTTTCTTTGGCATCACCACCGTTAACAAGCAGCCGGCTCATCGCAATAAACATGGCGACAGGTCCGTCAATTTTGTTTTCTGGGGTGGATTTATTGGGGAAGATATTTTCATTTTTATCCGGTTTGACCGTGATGTTTGACATCATCCAGGTCATAACCGGGTTGCCGTCATGGTGCAGGCGGCCTGCGTACACTTTCGCCTCAGCTTCTTTCATGGCCTCAGAAAGATTTTTCACTGTCTGAGCCACTTCTACGACCGGAGCACCTTCAGCCGCAACCGACAACCCGAACTGAGTCGCGCTCCACGGGTCATATGCCAGTTCGTTCATCGAGTCACCACCAGCCCAGGCTAAGGTTTCCTCTTTGATTAACGCATGGTCAACAACATCCCCGTCGGTAAACTCCAGGTAACCGGCCTCATTCCACTTTTTATACAACTCAGCCTGCTGCCTGGAACAGGCCTCCAGGCGGCCTTCTGGGATCCAAAAGCGTGATTTGGTATAGATATCGCCGTTTGGCGCAAGCCAGACCTTAACCGCGGCTGAAATGTCGATTTTGTTAGCCAGGTCAACACCAAGCCACATTGGCCAACTCGCTGAATACGAACTTTCCCATGCGTCACGGCATTTTTCCCAACGCGCCATATCCATCCACGCCTGCTCACCCTGCACCCAGATATTGAGGTGCTTGGTGAAGAAGTTAACGCGAGCGGACACCTGCTCCTTCGCCTTTTTAGCCAGGCGGCGCATGTCGTCCCAGCGCTTGCAGACACCCAGACCGGGGTTCGCTTTTGGCCAGTTGGCTTCATCAAAGGGATCGTCGTCCTTGTCGAGGGTGTAAATCAGGGCGAAATAGCTGTCATCCTTGATGGATAGGGGGTCTGGATTATCAAAATTCTGCAATACCTTGATCGCATAATCCCGTTGCTCGTAGCAAATACCCTCTTTGTTAAAACCTGCCGTAGTGATAGCGAATATCAGCGACTGCAAGCGGGCGCCGGTCGCCGTTTCCAGCACGTCCCAAACGTCACGGGTTTTATGAGCGTGCAGCTCATCAACGATCCCGCAGTGAATGTTCAGGCCGTCCAGGTTGTTCGCATCGCTGGCCACCGGCTCGAATTTAGAGCCAGAACGTTCCTGGTGGATGTTCAACTTGTTGCTGCCGAACAACCGCCCTAGCGTTTTTGCCGCCAGCTTGATCATCCGTTTGGCATCATCAAACACGATACGGGCCTGATCGCGCGTTGTCGCAGCGGAATAAACTTCCGCACCGCCCTCACTGTCAGCGCCGGTCATATAGAGACCAATGCCAGAGGATAGGGTTGATTTGGCGTTTTTACGTGCCACCTCGTCATAGGCGGTGCGGTACCGGCGCACGTATACCGGATCGCCGTCATCGTCCAGAACGGTCTCAGACGTCAATTCGTCTATCAGCGGAATAACAAAACCGAAGAGGTTTATCAGAATAAAAATATGCCAATCCATCAGGTCGATCGGCTTGCCGGTCAAGTGTCCCTTCACATGCGGCACGAAATTATAAAAATCGAGAATGTGCTGAGCGCGGCTTTCATCGAAGTAAACACCGCGCTCAGGGCCGTGCTCTATATCATGAAGAAACCGCCGGCACGCCAGGCGCACCAGTTCGCCAGCAACTATTTCGCCAGATACCACGCGCTCGGCGTAGCGGAATCCATCTGCAACGGTTGCCTTTCATCATTTGCGCTTTTTAAGGAATTCTTCCAGTGGGTCAACCTCAACCGGGCCTTTGGCACCGACTTTGGAGCGGCTTGAAGGGGTCATACCAAACTCTGACAGCATGGCGCGAATTCTCTTCCAGGCGTCAGCCTTCATCACGGCAGCGGGGTGCGGCTTAATCATTCTGATTTCCCGCTCTTTCCCTTCGTCAGGATCATCCTCGCTGTAAACCGCGTAGGTGTAGCCCTCGCGGTCGAGCGTGTCGCAGTGGTGCCGGTACTCAACATAGGCCTCGATCAACAATTCGAGCGCCTTGGCATCCAGCGTGGTCATCACGCCGACGGCATCAAGTTCCTCGCCAATCCGCTTAAACCAATACTTGCCCTGCTTATCAAAATGCTTCGGCGTTGGGGGTACCCCAGACGGTGGTTTTGGTTCGTTTTTATTGATCGCCCGTTTGGATGGGTTCCCCTTCACTAAAGTCAGGTGTGTCGGGGTTTTCGGTGGTCCAGGCATAATCGAAAACTCCTATTAATGACCGCATGGGGGCACCCAAAAAAAGGTTTGCTAACCTGCGGCGGTGTGAAAAGAGGTAAGGCGGCGGTACTTTAGGCCGAGAGGGGTAGAGATTTGATCCCCCCCTCCCCTTGCTGATGAGAACCTATATCATTTGATAGTGAATGATTCAAATTGCAATCAAATAACAGTTAAATGATATTCATTTCCATTTAATGCCATTCATCCTGCCTGCTGTTGCAACTCTGCACCGACCAGCCCAATAGCAACCATCGCCTCACCGCCTGGGTAATCACTGAGTAGCTTTCGAATGGCATCAATGCATTGCTTCACACTTTGCTGTTGATCTTCAGGCATAGAGGCTATCAGCCCCTTGAACAGCAATACCGTTTCATCGTCTCGTGTCATCTCGTTCTCTCCGTTGCCGTCTTGCGGCGGTGACAGGGCCAGCACAGACCTTCAAGGTTCGAATCATCATCGGTACCCCCATGTGCTTTTGCCTTGATGTGGTCAACCGTGGTGGCCGCTACTGCTCGACCGTTGCGCAAGCATTCCTGACACAGGTGATTGTCACGCGTCAGGATGCGTGCCCGTCTGATTGTCCAGTCATTGCCGTAACCGCGCTGGTGCCGGCTCTTACCCTGCTGGTGATTCTCCCAGCCTGTGTTCTGGTGGTCAGCGCAGTAACCAGAGCGATCGGTTGTTGTCTTGCTACATCCATGCTTACGGCATGCGCGGGGGATTTTGGCTGGCATGAGTTACCTTCAGAGCATAGCCCTATGGATCTTACCGCCAGGTTGCAGTTCCCTTTCGATTGTCATCTGAGCCTCTTTCCTTGCCTGTCGGCTTACTTGTTTGATGAGGTCAGCCTGTAGAATGGCGCCGTCTTTAATCTGAGCCTCAGCGAGGAACACCTGACCTGCACTTATTGTGTAGGTCGATTGGCCCACATACTCGGCAGACTCGCCAAGGTACTGAGTCTTCTGTATGCGCTCACAAAGGTCGGCAATGCGGGTAAGCTGGCTCTCCAGCGCAGTCAGGGACGCGCTATCAACATTGATGCCGAGGCTCATAGTGCCGATGCTCTCGGCTGGCTTAGCCTGGTCGAGTTCGAAGGCAGGAGTAAAACCACCTTTTACCGACAGCGTGATCGGGAAGTATTCAGGGATACCGTTTACCATAGTGCGCACGCCATGAAGGTCATAACGCGCAGTGCCGGCTGGGTTACTTAACTCATAACCGTCATCGGTGACGGTTATGCCGAGATTGCGCATCACTTCTCGCAGGGGTAACTGTTTCATTCCGTTTCTCCAAATAGAAAAGCCACCAGCCTTCCGATGCGCTGGGTGCGCGGTAGGTGCAGGGTGATGGCTTTGGTTATTGTGCATTATCGATGGTACTCAGCGAATACCAT